>JAFYAT010000020.1 GCA_017540585.1 Bacteroidaceae bacterium
ACGAAGTTAGGACTGCCATGTGTTGATACCCCCTGATTGTTCCGCAGCAAAAAAGAGATTTGGTGTACGAACACCAAATCTCTTTTACTTTTTCGAAACTACAATAATTTGTGTGGGGGTATTTTTACCACGAACCTTTAGCTCGGCATAGCCAATGACACGACACGAACTTCAAGTCCTCTTATTGTATTATACAAAGACAACTCGTTGTTTTTTTAATCTCCCACAGAGGCACAAAGTTTTTTCAACTTCTTTTACTACTCTTTACTACAAGTGAGGTAATTCCGAAACTTGAATCCAAGAACTAAAAGAATCAGAACTTGACTCCGAATGTCATGTGAAGACGACTTCTGTTAGCCTTAATCTCTGTTGGTGGGAAATATATTCCACCATTATCTTTTATATAATCGTTGAAAGCATAGAAGTCACCCTTCTGCATCTGATACTGGTAAGCTACATCAAGATAGCACTTGTTAAAACGGAAACCGATACCAGCACATATTCTCTGAATATCCTTCCAGTTTACCCAATCTGTCTCTGTATGTGGAGAAGCATAGTCAAGATTTTTCTCTGCTGTCAAATCGTAAGGCGAAGTAACATAGTTGTAACCAAAACGAAGACTAACATTATCTACAGGTTTAAACTCTGCACCAATCTTGTAAGTGTGCTGCGACTTACCAATTGCCATTATACCTCTGTTCATATTGCGGAAGTACTGGTCATCATCAGAGTACAAAGAAGTGTACTTAGCATTAGAGAAGTCCTGATACTCATACTCAGCTCCGATTGCGAAGTTCTTGCCAATAGTATAACCAAGACTTACACCCAAAGACCAAGGGTCTGAATAGTCATATTCATAGTCAGAAGAATACCTTGAATAAGTGTCCTGTCTATCACTATAAATTTTGGTCATATCATAAAACAGCGTAGAACTGTTCCTGTCAGTCAGTCTATATGATGTAGGCGACTTCCAGTTCACTCCGATACGGAATGGAGAATCCTCGAAAGGACGGACTATTGCACCAACCTTAACGTCAAATCCATAACCTGATGTCTCATACATATTCTCAAACATATATTGATAACCGTCAGTAGAAACCTCAGAATATGCACTCTCACGAGTCATGTTCAACCAAGAGAAACCAAGTCCAGCACCAATGAACCATCTATCTGAAAGATTCAATGACACATTCAAGTCCCATACAGTATTTGAGCCATGAACAGAACGGAAGTATTCAGCAGACTGAGCAGGGATACCATTCCATAACGTAGTAGGCTGACCATCTATAACAACATCCTTTTTACCTAAAATACCAGGATGAGGATTATCTTCTGATGTATTCTCAGCAGCTAATTCTGCCAACATTCCCCACTCATTAAACTCCTGTGCTGTATTTGCGTAATCTGCAATCTGCATTGTCTGTGAGAATGGATACTTATCAAATCCACCCACATCAGTACCGATATTGTTAAAGAAATTACGGTTATTCTTTACTCCTATACCAAAATTGAAGAACATAGGTTCATCACCATCGTTGTCGTAAGAGAAAACTGCGCCTATATAGTCAAAGTTCAGCTTTGACTTATTCTGATACAAAACGCTTTGGTCAACAGACACAAGGCTTACACCAACAGCAAAGTCATTACGCTTGTAAAGACCTATACCAGCTGGATTGACGTGCATCACAGACACATCGCCACCGAGTGCGCTGAGTGCGCCACCCATGCTGACATATCGGGCAGTACCTGCAAGGTCTTTTGCTCCTAAATCAAGAGCATCGAAAGGGTCCTGTGCACTGGCAGTCAACGAAAGTGAAGCCAAGAGTGCAAAAGAATATATTGTTTTCATAAGCAATCAATATTAGGTTTATGTTTATATTGAAATAAAGTAATCATCGGCGTCTTGCACCACCGCCTCCGCCACCTCGGCTACCACCACCGCTGTAGCTACCGCCACCACGGCTTCCTCCGCCACTGTAGCTTCTACCACTGCTGTAACTACGTGAACTGCTTGAAGAGCTTGAGCTTCTCGTTGTATTCACGCTATTTGAAGTACTTGAACTTCTTGAGTAGTTCGTAGATTGAGTACGTGAACTTACACTATGAGAATCATAGTAGTTTGAATTGCTGTTACGGCTGCTTGTACTTCTCACATTTGAAGAAGAAGCTGACGTACCATTACGATTGTAGCCATATCGTGATGCTGCAGAAGTTCCACGTCCACCCTCACGAATACCATTGCTGGCAGCACCTCCTCTTCCTCGTATTCCGGCGTATGCCTGTGAACCACGTGATCCACTATTGACGCCAGATGACCTATAGTGGAAGTTCGGACTGTTTGTTACAACATGACCCGGATAATATCCGCCGCCATAATAGTAGTCGTGATAGTGGTGATGGTATCTCCAGTAGTGAGGGCCATAGCCTGCATACCATCCGTCATACCAGTAGTTCCATCCGTACCATGAGTAGCCATAGAAGTAAGGGTCGTACCATGAATTGTACCAGCCCCATCCATGATGATAGAACCAAGGGTCGTACCATGGATCATACCAGTAGGAACCACAATACAAATCCCAATAATATGGAGAATGTGCGAAACGATGCAGACGAGCCATACGACGAGAATAGTAATAATCCTCGAGGTCGTCGATGTCCGAATATATCTTTACCTTCTTTGACTTGTGTACAAGTGAATCTGTCGTACCAGCAAGTCTTACGGAGTCTGAAGTTACAAACAATGTATCCATATCAGAACCGCCAGACGTCTGATACTTTGCATTTGACAGCACACCCCTGCGATTGTAGTCATCGTCAGAGACGGAGCTATTGCCATACACACTATATTGTCTGTCAGGGTCTTTCCTGAAAGAGTCATAGAGTTTCTTATCAGCATTCTTGGCAGCCTGCTTTCTTGAAACGAAATACATATCATCGTCCTGAGCCATTGAGAATAATGGAACGAATGATAATGCTATTAACAAAAATCTTTTCATAACTCTGTCGGTTTTTGTGATTAACGCTGCAAATATAAATATAATAAAAATAAGGGAACGTCCTTAAATCCCTAAAACGGGTAGGAAATTCCCTATTTCAATTCAAAACCAAGTTTAGTCAATTCCCAGAATCATAGAAATTATGATAACAAGCATATAGTTGAGGAATACGACTGCAAGGAACATATCCATGTCACTCTTTAGATATGAAGTAGATGTAAACTGCATCGATATAAACTTGTTCTGCACGATATTCATTTTCTTCTTTGCCATATTCATAAGATAATATGACACACAACCGATGGTATTACCGATAAAGAAACCTACGGTCACATCACCAAGGTAGTGAACACCGAGATACAATCGCGTGAATGTGGTAGTTGCAGCCCAGAAGAACAAGGCACAAGCAACCTTTCCACTCCTGAATAACAGCGACAGGAACATCGCCATACAGAATGTGTTGCACGAATGACCTGAGAAGAAGCCGAAGCTGCCGCCACGATAACCTCGTACGACATCAACCATGTACATCAATTCTGGGTCTTGCGTAGGACGCCATCTTCCCACACCCGGTTTGACAAGTCCCGAACAGAGTCGGTCTGCAAGGGCAATCATCAAGGCGATAGTGATTATAACGACAAATGCCTCCTTTGGGCTGTTGTTTTTAAAGATGATATACAGAAGGAACGCAATGACTATAGTCCACGAAAAAGTATTGGTGACAGTGTACATCACATTGTCCCAGAATATTGAATCACTACCATTGATGGCAAGTGTCAAACTATGATCCAGTTCGTTCAAGTCCTGTATATCCATATCGTTCATCAAATTTCTTCGATAGCTTCCTTAGGAACCCATCCCTGTTTACCTTCTTCAAACTTCACCTCTCGCCATCCCTTCATCTGGTTGTCGAGAATCTCCACCTTTGTTCCCTCATGAATGACAAAGAGGTCTGTACTGTTGATGGCTGGTGAACTCTTTACAGTCACGGCTGGTGCCATGACAATGGCTGTCATACGATTCTCAATCAACTCATTCTGTGAATAAGCAGCTATGTTTGAGATGAGGACAAGGAACAGCATTACAAATGCTCCATACACACCAACCTTTCGTACTTCAATCTTTGGTACGAAGCAATATACGAGTATTCCGATGAGCATGAGGATGAATGAAGCAACAGCAACAACCACCCATGCATGAACACTCATAGAGTTGACGAGAGCTCTCCACCATGTCACGAAGAACATCTCTGAAGCTACAGTCGTCTTATCTATTGTCTTACTACGTGCAAGTACAAGGTTGGCACGTATATCCTCATCACCAGGACTGAGAAGGAGAGCACGCTCATAATTGAGTACGGCACGTGGAATCTCATCCATCTTGTAGTAACAGTTGCCAAGATTATAATACAATGCAGCAGCAACACCATCCTTCTTGAGTATCTTCTCATACATGGCAGCAGCCTGTTCGTACTTTTCCTTCTTGTACAATTCGTCTGCCTGTGACTTTGTCTGTGCATTCACAGTGAGACAAACCAAAGAGAATAATATGTATTGAATAAATCTTTTCATAAGACCTTACAGATAATCTTCAATTTTACTTATTGCAGCCTCCGCACTATCATATACTGCCTGCATGTTCTGTGCAGCATCACCTGGTGCGTATCTTGCAAACTCACAATCATTGAGTGCCTTGATGAACAACTCTGAAGCCTCTGGAGCCACATTTCGTGAAGTAAGTTCACTAAGCACATTATCCTTATTAAGATTCTCCTGTGGCATATTGAGCTTGTCAGCAATATATCCCCAGAGAGCACGCATAACCTCGTCATAGAACTCGTTCTGGTTCTGAGTCTTGAGAAGCTTTGATGCATTCTTGAGACGCTTGATAGCCATCTTGTTTGCCTTCTTACCTCTTGACTTGGCAATATTGGCATTATCCTTGAGCTGTTTACGTCCGATGAACAAGGCAACAAGGAACAAGAGGAACGGAACGACATAGCACATAACATAGCTTGTTGTACCAAAGAATGACTTGCCTTGTCTCTCAAGAGCAACGTCACCAATCTTGATGTAACGGATATCCTGATCAAGTTCCTTGACATCCTGCTGCTGAGAAGAATAGTCGTTGACAGTACGTGCAGACGAGCCACTACCCTTCTTCACGTTAATAGTATATTCCTCAGACTTGAGAGTCTTGTATGTCTTAGATGAAGGGTCAAAGTAAACAAAGCTGATAGAAGGAATCTTATACTCGCCACCATGACGTGGAACGACTATATACTCAAACTCCTTAGTACCAGAGAGACCGTTCTTTGTAAGGCTGAACTTATCGTTTACCTTTGGGTCATATACTTCAAAATCCTTAGGGAAATCAACCTTAGGTGCGTTGATAAGCTTCATGTTACCCACACCCTTCACGTTGAGACGGAGCGTAACGGCATCATTTGCCACCACTTCCTGTGGAGAACATGAGGATGATATTGTAAACTCACCTACTGCACCAGAGAAATTATCTGGCTTATTAGGAAGCGGAGATACATGAATAGTCAACTTAGGAGTTGATATTCTCTTTTTGAATTCCTGATACCCACCACCTCCATTAAAGAAGTCATTTATTGTTATGACACGCTTTCTTTGCAATATCGTTGCATCATACGAAACGGAAGGTATGACAAGATTACCAGACTTCTGTGGGAAAAGAACATACTGACACCATACGACAGTCTGATATTCCTTTCCATTATATGTTTCATATTCCGCCTGGAGGTTGCTGGATTGTGGTATCTGCTGAACCTGAAAACCATCAAGCGATGGGAGTTTACCATCAAGGTCCTGAACCTGCACCTGAGTGTACAACTTATATGTAAGCAATATTGCTTCCTGCTCATGTACATTTGTACGACTTGCAGTAGCCGTCATGAACAACTGGTCAGAACCAATATTGCCTGACGAAACGCTACCAGACTGACGTCTGTCAACGCCTGCATTACCAGATGACTGTGAGGAGCGCTGAGAAGAACCACCCTGTCCGCTTGGAAGCACCTTGATGTTAATAGGATTAGACTTGACAGCTTTGCCATCCACATGAACCGTTGCACTTGACACCTTATAAGTACCTGGCTTATTGGCAAGAAGAATATAAGTATAAGTGATGGAACTTGACTGAGAAGTGTGACCATTTATAATCTGGTAACTACTCTGTGTAGAGAGTGTTGGACCATATATAACCTCAAAGCCAGAAAAATCCGGACCTTGAAAGTTAGACACATCCTGAGTGTTGACCATAAACTGAACACGGAATCTGTTACCCGCTTCCACATTTGAAGGGGCATAGACTTCAAGTTTCACGTCTTCGGCAAACGCTACAAATGAAATGAATAAAACTATAAGAAAAGTCAGATATCTTTTCATATTCCTTTATGTATTAACTCACTTTACCAATCTTTTTCGAGAGATCTGCGACGATTCTGCTGTACATTTACCTTCTTTTGTACATCCTTCTCGTCTTGCTGAGCAGAACGCAGAAGCTGTTCTACAACCTCGTCAGACATTTCGTCTTTCTTCTGCTGTTGTTCCTTCTTCTGCTGCTGTTGTTGCTGTTGCTCCTGCTGTTGCTGATCCTGTTCTTGCTGTTGTTGCTGCTGTTGCTTACCTTCTCCGAAATGAGAGTTTTTCTTGAACCACTGAGCAACGGCAAGGTTATATCTTGTCTCATCGTCATTAGGATTGCAACGAAGAGAACTCTTATAATTCTCTATTGCAGCATCAATGTACTTCTCAATATTAGGGTCATTGCTTCTTATCTGTGCCATACAAGTCATGAACCATATATTTCCCATATTATAGAAATTCATGGCACGCTTACCCGCATTTCTGAAGCCGAGAGACTCAGCCTTCATGTATGACTCAATAGTAGTTGAGTCCTGCGAAGCACATCCAAGATTATAGTATGCCTCTACGGTAGGATGCTTTTCTATCGCCTTCTGATAAAAAGTGACAGCCTTATCCATTTCTCCTGCCCTGAAGTATCTGTTACCTTGACGGATACAGTCTCTGTCTGTCTGCTGTGCATTGGCAACAGCAGTAAAAGCAAGAGCCGTAACAAATAAGCTATATCTAATAATATTCATTTTCATCACCATTTATTGAAATCACAACCGATTTACTTGAACAACTTGAAGTTCTTGAACAAAGGATTCTTACGCTCAAGAATACACATCTCAACAAAGAGAACTATGATAAGCAGGATTGCTACTGCCACAAACTGCTCGTCATACTCGGAGAACATAGACTCGACAATATCCTCCTTCTGCATCTTGGCAATCTCCTCTTCAAGGATTGACTGTGCCTGACCAGTCTGGTCAACATGAATATAAAGACCATTACCTGCCTGAGCAACACTCTTACCAATCTCTTCATTTACACGTGTAGTGACAACATTGCCTGCACGGTCTCTCTTATATTCGCCATTACCAAGAGGAATGAATCCACCTTCGGTAGTACCAACTGAGAGAACGAATATCTTGATGCCTCTTTCCTTTGCTAACTTTGCAGCCTCAATAGCACCTTCCTCATTATCCTCTGCATCAGTAATAAGGATAAGTGCACGACCTACTGCCTTCTTCTTGTCAGAGAAACCAGCAACAGCCCTTGTGATGGCATCACTAAGGTTTGTACCCTGAACAGTCACGGTAGATGGCGACATCTGGTCGAGGAACATCTTTGCACTTACATAGTCCGATGTCATAGGAAGAAGAGTAATTGATGTTCCCGCAAATGCCACAAGACCAATCTTATCGTCCTCAAACTGTTCTGTAAGTTTGGTAAGTATCATCTTTGACTTGTCAAGACGACTTGGACTAACATCCCTACACAACATTGAGTTGCTGACATCCATTGCAATCATCACCTCTATACCTGAACGTTTCACTTCTTCATTACGTGTACCGTACTGAGGACGTGCCATAACGAAGATGATGAGAGCAAGAGCAAGCATCATGAGCGCAAACTTGGTATGACGACGAGCGTGTGAGACATCTGGCATGAGATGTGCAAGCAACTCTGGGTCACCAAATTTGCGAAGTTGCTTCTTCATACGTATCTGTATGAAGACATAGATAGCAGTAAATACTGGTATCAGCAACAAAAGATATAAATATGTATAATGTGCAAATCTAAACATTTTCCTAAATAAGTTTTTAGGTTTGTAAGTTTTTGAGTTTTTAAGTTCTTGAGTTTTTAAGTTTTTAAGTTTTTAGTTCTTGCAGAAATCCATTCTCCACGGAAACTAACAAACTCAAAAACTTAAAAACCTAAAAACTCACAAATCTTACGGCATTCGCTTCAAGACAATATAACGGAGAATAATCTCAAGCAACAGAGTTATGAGTGCAGCAAGTGCAAATGGTTCATACTTCTCTGTACGCTGTGTATATTGCTTGACGCTGAACTTAGTACGCTCCATCTTGTCAATATCGTCATAAATTGCACCGAGGTCGGCATTCTTCTGAGCACGGAAATACTGTCCTCCAGTCATATTAGCAATCTTTGAGAGTGTCTCCTCATCAATCTCGACAGGAACCATCACTGTACCACCTTTTGGATGTGGGAACGGTGCCAAGCCCTTACGACCGATACCGATAGTATAGATACGTATCTTATACTTTGCTGCTATCTCAGCTGATGTGATTGGGAATATCTCACCACAGTTGTTCACACCATCAGTAAGCAGAATGATGACCTTTGACTTTGCCTTGCTGTCCTTGAGACGGAGTATGGAATTCATGATACCATCACCGATGGCAGTACCATCATCAATGATACCCTTCATTGCCATATTACCATCTACAGAATTATAAAGATTCATAAGGACGGAATGGTCGGTAGTTGGCGGACACTGAGTATATGCATCACCAGCAAAGACCGTAAGACCGATATTGTCATTAGGACGCTTCTCGATGAATCGTTCAGCTATCTCCTTGAGTGCCATGACACGATTAGGCTTGAAGTCCTGCGCCAGCATACTTGTTGACACATCGACAGCAAGCATTATGTCAACACCCTCAACATCCGTATCGTTCCAGTCGTGCCTGCTCTGTGGACGTGCAAGGATACAGACAACGAGAATGATGAGCAATGTCCTAAGGAAGAATGGCACATGCATGAAATACAAGCGCCAACTCTTTGCCACATATCTGTACTTTATTGTTTCAGGTACTTTTACAGAAGGCAAACTCTTCTTGAATCGTAACACATACCACACCATGTATGGGATAAGTGCTACAAGCAGAAGGAAAAATGCCGGATTCTTAAAATACATCTGATTACTAATTTTACAAGTTTATAATTTACATCATAATATATACCATCCTATATGCCAAGTAGCCAACTACACAGACAAGGATGATTGTCGTAATGATGGTGAGGGCTAAGAGCACACGCTTTATCTCCTTAGAGTGCTGTTCCTCTACAACAATCTCTTCTGGCTGAGCCTTAACCTCCTCCTCTACCTTTGTCTGGTTGATATACTCGATAGCATTAACAAGGTTCTGGTCATTCTCATTGATAAGAGTGCTGTACTTGGCAAACTTGACAAGGTCAGCAGTCTCAAAGAGTTCACGAAGTTCCTTAATAGCCTCGTCATCATTAACCTCCTGAAGATGCTGGATGATTTCATCCGTAGTCATCTCCGTGGCATTGAAACCATAACGCTCCTTGATGTACTGACGAAGAGTGTCGGTAAGCTGAGTATAATACTCCTTTGAGTCTTCACTCTGCCATATCTTTTCCTCCTTGATATGGTTAATCTTACTCATAGCCATCTTATGAGGAGCTATATGCTGCTTGAACTTGATACGACGGATGATAGGCTTGTTGTCCTTAAGACGGATGATGACATAGAGAAGTACAATACCTACAAGCACCACAATCAAAGACAGCCAAATCATAAGACTCCACTCTGACCACATAAAAGGAGGACTCATGACAGGCTTGTTTGGAAATATCTTTGCATTGGAAGAGTCAATATCAAAAGTGACGACCTTGAGTGCAAGATGTTTTGCCTTATAAGCCTTGCCATCAACCTTTACCTCCATGGCAGGAAGGTAATAGAGAGCAGAATCATAGGAAGTGATATAATACTTCTTCTTCAGCACCATCCTCTTTCCTTCGTTGACATATTGCGTATCAGGCTTAGTGGAAGAAAGGTATTCCACTCCAGGAATGATTTGCTGAAGCGAATCATACTTTGGCAGTTCAACTTTCTTACCCTTATCTGCTGTAACCTCAAGAGTGATACCCATACGCTTACCGATTGGTATAGACACAGAGTCGAGCTTGTTTTCAACAATCACACTCTGTGCATCAGCCATCAGACATGCAAGAAAGGCAATCACCATGAGTGATACAAATCTTATCAATCTCATATCTTTTAACTACGCTTTTTGAACATACTCATAAGAGCCTTGACATAATCCTCGTCTGTTCGGATTGATACCCAATCAACATTTGACCTTGTCATGAGGTTCTTTACCCATTTCTGGTACTTGACCCACCATTCATGATGAGCCCTGCGCACGGCACTTGAAGAAGTATCAACAAATACCTCGTCACCAGTTTCAGCATCACGCATCTTGATGATACCTACATCAGGCATCTCTGCCATGCGCTGGTCATACACCTGAAGTGCTATGACATCATGCTTACGGTTGGCTATAGTCAATTGATTCGTATAATCTTTCTGGTCGAAGAAGTCGCTCAGGATAAACATCGTGGAACGTTTCTTGGTTGCATTAGTCATGAACTCAATTGCTGCACCGATATCCGTCTTCTGACTCTCTGGTTGGAAGTCGAGCAACTCACGTATGATGAACAGGATATGTTTGCGTCCCTTCTTTGGAGGAATAAACTTCTCAATCTTGTCAGAGAAGAATATGACACCAATCTTATCGTTGTTCTGGATAGCAGAGAAAGCAAGCGTTGCCGCAATCTCTGTAACCATCTGACGCTTAGTCTGCACCACAGTACCGAAGTCAAGACTGCCTGACACATCCACAAGAAGCATCACGGTCAACTCACGTTCTTCCTCAAATACCTTTATATAAGGTTTGCCAAGACGTGCCGTCACGTTCCAGTCAATGTCACGTACATCATCGCCATACTGATATTCACGAACCTCCGAGAAAGCCATACCACGACCCTTGAAAGCAGAGTGATACTCTCCAGCAAATATATTGTTGGAGAGTCCCCTTGTCTTTATCTCTATCTTTCTGACTCGCTGTAATAATTCTTCTGTTTCCATGAATCTTTTTATTAGTAGAAGTTTACCTGCACTATTTGCAAAATAAGCCCCTATGACTTCTTACATTGCGAAGAATAAGCAATGCAAGATTATGGCACCTCAACCTTGTTGATAATCTTACTTACGATTTCCTCACTTGTCACGTTACTTGCCTCTGCCTCGTATGTAAGACCAATACGATGACGGAGCACATCGTGAGCAACAGCACGTACATCCTCTGGGATGACGTATCCTCTGTGCTTGATGAATGCGTATGCACGAGCAGCAAGTGCAAGGTTGATAGAAGCACGTGGAGAACCACCGAAACCAATAAGTCCCTTGAGTTCCTTGAGGTTGTACTTCTCAGGATAACGAGTTGCAAACACGATGTCTGCAATATACTGTTCAATCTTCTCGTCGAGATAAACCTGACGAACAACATCACGAGCCTCCTCGATTTCCTTTGTTGTCATGATAGGACGGATGACAGTCTTCTCGCCAGTGATGTTCTGACGGATAATCTTCTTCTCCTCCTCAAGCTTTGGATAGTCGATGACAACCTTGAGCATGAAACGGTCAACCTGTGCCTCTGGAAGAGGATAAGTACCTTCCTGCTCAATTGGGTTCTGAGTAGCCAATACGAGGAATGGCTTAGGAAGTTCGTATGTATTTGTACTGATAGTAACCTGACGCTCCTGCATTGCCTCAAGAAGTGCTGACTGAACCTTAGCTGGAGCACGGTTAATCTCATCTGCAAGTACGAAGTTTGCGAATACTGGACCTTTCTTAGCAACGAACTCACCATCCTTCTGGCTATATATCATAGTACCGATAACATCGGCAGGAAGAAGGTCTGGAGTAAACTGGATACGGCTGAACTGAGCATCGATAAGTGAAGAAAGAGTCTTGATAGCCTTTGTCTTAGCAAGACCAGGTACACCTTCGAGGAGTAC
Organism: Bacteroidaceae bacterium; assembly: GCA_017540585.1. Classification (GTDB taxonomy): domain Bacteria; phylum Bacteroidota; class Bacteroidia; order Bacteroidales; family Bacteroidaceae; genus Minthosoma. Next base: position 12,230 of record JAFYAT010000020.1, read on the forward strand.
GTGTCCATCAGACAAAAGACCGATAAGAAGTGATTCGACAAGATGCTTCTGACCAATGATAGCCTGATCCATTCCTGTCATAATATTTGTAACGAAAGAGCTATGTCTTTCGATTCGCTCATTTAACTCGCGAATATCAATAGCGTCTGCCATAATGTTTTTACGATTTTGGTTTCGTTTGTAGTTTTTAAATTTGGGCACAAATTTAACACTTTCATTCAACAAACTTTCTTAAAATATATTAAAAGGTTAGATTACACCCATATTTTAAGACATTTTAACCTGCAGTAATCAAAGTGTCAATTCACATTCCCCCGCTAATCCTTCGTTAATGGTTCGTTAACCCTTCGTAATTCTTACGTAAATTTGCAGATGACAGAAAGAAAGCAGACATTCGGAACAGAATAACATAATGACACAATATATAAAAGAAACTCCACCACTCTATTATAGCCATCCACTTATGTTTCCCTTACATTTCTGTACAAATCCGTACAGAAACAAACAGAAAACTAAGAGAAACATAAGGGAAACACGTTATTTTGATTGATACACAACAAGCGTATAGTATCCGAAAGTATATAATTTACGCCTCGTAAACATGATAGTTACGAGGCGTAAATAGCATAGTTATAAACAAAAAATATAATTATTATAGTTTAATAGAATCCTTTTCATTCCCATTGCTATGGTAGAATCACTTCTGTTCCATAAGGGACATTATCTGGATCCTTGAATTTGTTTGCACGTATTATCGCTCTTACAGAGTCCTTGGTGCCATAGAACTTCCGAGATACTTTTGTAAGGGTTTCATCCCTTTGGAGTATATACGTCTTTGGCTTAGCCGTTGACTTGTTGTCAGCAGCCTTGCTCTTAGCTGGCTCTGTCGCTGTTGTCTCAGCAGGAACATTAGTATTTGACTGAATACTGTCCGTCTCTACCTTAGGTTTGACAACTGGAGCTTGCTTCTTGACAGGCGTTGCATGATTCTTTGGCTCAACAGGAAGCTGCTTGAGTTCTGTCTTTTCCTTGTCAGAATGAGCCTTGTACATAACAACAGAAACGCCAAAGATAAGTATTACCAATATTGGAGTAAGAATCCATATCCAATAATGTCCGTCATCCTTCTTCTTGCGCACTGGCTCAGGAGTAGCGGCAGACTTGTCCGAAAGCAGTCTGTTGAGTGCTTCTGCTTGTGCATCCTTATTTTCCTCTGCACCTTCAGCAGTTACGTCTTCTTGCTTAACCTCAGCATCAGTTGACTGTACTGCTTCTTCCGCAGCAGACTTAGTGTCTTCTTCCGCAGGTGCAACATCTGTTGATTCTTCCTGTTCGGAAGAAGGTTCTTCAGTTGTTGCTTCAAGATTAACAGTTACGTTTTCATCCTCTGCAGTTTCAACTACAGAAGGAGTCTCAACTGTCTCCAATGATTCTTCAACAGGTTCAACTGGAGTCTGTGCAACTTCCTCAGCCTTCTGACCTTCGTCAGCAGTCTCAACTGCACTTTCTTCCTTAGCTACAGATGGTATATCCTCATAAATAGTAAGATTCTCCTTAGCCACAGACTCAGCAACCATTGCAGGTACCGGCTCAGCCTCTGTCTCTGGAGTCTGCTCTTCTTCCGCACATTCTGGCACCATGCTTTTCTCCATCTTATCAAGGAGTGCTTCAAGACGGAGGACTTCACGATGTGCCTCTTTAGCAGCTATGAGCTTACGCTCTGCATCCGCACGAGCCTGTTCAAGTTCGAGACGAATCTCCTCTACACTCTCAGGAGTACAGATAAGCATATCTATGCCAGAGAACTCATCCTCCTGCACCTCCACCTTCTCAGGAACCTCAACCATATTGACTTCTGCCTCTACGGCATCAATAGGTTCCTCATCCTCGGATGTAGTAATATCTTCGCTAACGTCTTCAGTTTCATCATCCACCTCTGACGTCTCTTCAATGTCTGTTTCGTCTGTATCGTTGGAAACATCCGTTTCCTCGTCATCAGCAACTACATCCTCACGAACATCAGGCATATCGCTGACAAGATTAGAGACAAGCAAACCATCTTCTGGTATAAAATTTACTTTCTTATATCCAGCTATGACAATACGCTCGCCATTGGTTACATTTATACTTTCTCTACTTGCAACCTCAACCACACGGAACGTACCAAGACCATCAATCTTCACGCTCTCATCATTAGAGAGGCCATCGACAACCGTATCAAAGAATGCTCTGGCAAGTTGCTCAGCCACCTTCTTTGGTACACCACACGCTCTTGAAAACGATTCTGCAACGGATTGCAATGTTACTTTATCACTCATTTGTATCTTTTACCATTTAGATTCCAACGGAATAACCTAATCACGAGTTAATCTTATCCTTGAGGGTTGCACTCATCTTGAAATTGAGCGTAACCTTCTTTGGGATAATCTTGTATGACTTAGTCGTAGGATTATACATCTTACGCTCTGCCTTTTCACGAGACTCGAAGTTGCCAAATCCCTGGACAGACACTACCCTACCCGATGCCAGCTCACGTGCAAAGGCACCAATGAACTGCGCTACCATCGGCTCAAGCTGTTCTGCCGTCATACCGGTCTTTTCAGACAAGCTCTTTATGAATTCAGTATTTGTCATATATATTAAATTATTCCGTTACAAGTCAATTAAGAATTCAGAATATAAAATCAAGTACAAATCTTAACTCTTAATTCTTTTTTTTCTCCGCATATAGGTCGAAGTCGTCGCTGTCCGTGATAGTCATATCGTAGAAACAACCTGTACGGAGTATTCCGTTTGCCACAGGAACAAGTACCTCTGGGTCAACCTCAGGAGAGTCAAACTCGGTACGTCCCACGTAATATTCGCCTTCCTTACGGTCAATAATCACCTTCATAGTCGTACCGACCTTCTTTGCCTGAACCTCAGCAGAGATACCCTGCTGGATGTCCATTAACTCACTAAGGCGTGCCTGCTTGACTTCGTGTGGAATATCGTCCTTGAAGTTCTTGGCTGCGTATGTTCCTTCTTCCTCTGAATAGGCGAAAGCGCCCATACGCTCAAACTTTGCCCAACGGACAAATTCCTTTAGTTCTTCAAATTCCTTCTCACCCTCGCCTGGGAAACCGACCATAAGTGTAGTGCGAAGATGAATGCCAGGAACCTCACGACGGAGCATCTCTATAAGCTCGTAAGTATCCTCCTTAGTCACATGACGTTGCATATTGGTAAGCACATTTGTGCTGACATGCTGAAGGGCGATGTCAAGATACTTGCACACATTCTTCCTCTCACGCATCACACGAAGCAAATCCATAGGGAAGTTCTTAGGATAAGCGTAATGAAGACGAATCCACTTCACGCCATCAATGTCGGAGATACGCTCCACAAGTTCAGCTATCTTCTGCTTGCCATAGAGGTCAACGCCATAGTATGTAAGCTCCTGTGCAATAATCTGAAACTCCTTCACGCCCTCGCTGACGAGGTGCTTGACCTCCTCAACGATATCCTCCATAGGACGGCTCTGGTGCTTACCCGTAATGATTGGTATGGCACAATAAGCACAATGGCGGTCACATCCCTCAGATATCTTGAGATAAGCATAATGCTTAGGAGTGGTTATACGACGTTCAAACTGGTACTCTGTCTGGTACGTCTTGCCAAGGTCCTTGAGGAGCTCTGTCCAATTGAACTTGCCATAGAACTTGTCAACCTGAGGAATCTCCTTGCCAAGTTCCTTGAAGAAACGCTCTGAAAGACATCCCATGACATATACTTCACGAATCTTGCCCTCTTCCTTTGCCTGACAGAGTTCGAGAATCATATTGATACTCTCTTCCTGCGCATCGGCAATGAAACCACAAGTATTGACAACAGCAATCTCACCCTGAGGGTTCTCGCTGTCATGTGTCACCTTGTAGCCGTTAAGTTCCAACTGACGGATAAGTCTTTCCGAGTCAACAAGGTTCTTGGAACATCCAAGAGTGATTATATCTATTGTATTCTTTCGCACTCTAAATTATTCTATTTGTCAATTTGACGACCATTAAACAACATTTTGGCACAAATATAGTTTTTGTCTTTACACAAATTACCATAAATTTGCCACGAATTATCAAAAATTCCATCATCATTACATTTTGCAATTACCACAAATATATTTCGATATTATCGAAAAAAAAATTCATGACAATTCGTGGCAAATTCATGATAATTCGTGCTCAAAAACATATCAACTTTTTTTGTCTATTATATGTCTACTCTCCGAACAGGCTATCAACAAACGCCTTTCGGTTAAATGCCTGAAGGTCTTCCATACCCTCGCCAAGACCAATGTACTTTACAGGAATCTTGAACTGGTCAGAGATGCCTATCACGACACCTCCCTTGGCAGTTCCGTCAAGCTTGGTGATGGCAAGCGAATTGACCTCCGTTGCCTTTGTAAACTGCTTTGCCTGTTCAAAAGCATTCTGTCCTGTAGAACCATCAAGCACAAGGAGGACATCATCAGGAGCATTGCCCGTAACCTTGCTGACAGCATTACGAATCTTGGTAAGCTCATTCATCAGATTAACCTTGTTGTGGAGGCGACCTGCGGTATCAATAATGACCACATCCGCATTATTAGCCACGGCACTTGAAACAGTATCGTAAGCCACAGAAGCAGGGTCGCTGCCCATCTGCTGCTTGATTACAGGCACACCCACACGTTCACCCCAGATGACAAGCTGCTCAACGGCAGCCGCACGGAACGTATCAGCAGCACCAAGATAAACCTTGTTGCCCGCCTGCTTAAACTGGTAGGCAAGCTTACCTATTGTAGTAGTCTTACCCACTCCATTGACACCTACCACGAGAATGACGTAAGGCTTGTGTCCCTGAGGAACGGTAAAACCATCAGTATCTTCAGTATTATTCTTAGTCAAGAGTTCTGCAATTTCTTCACGCAAGATAGCATTCAGCTCGGAAGTATTGACATACTTATCCCTTGCCACACGCTCCTCTATACGCTGAATAATCTCAAGTGTCGTTTCCACTCCCACATCCGAAGTGATGAGTACCTCCTCAAGATTGTCAAGCACATCCTCGTCAACAGTAGCCTTACCAGCTACTGCACGGGCAATTTTTCCGAAGACACTCTCCTTAGTCTTAGCAAGTCCATTGTCAAGCGTCTCCTTCTTCTGTTTCGTAAAGAAATCGAAAAAACCCATATAATTAACTCTCTAAATGTAAAATTGATAAATTCATTTGCAAAGATACTATCATTTTGTGAAAAGCACAAAAAAACCTACCCAAATAATTTGGGTAGGTTTATATTTTTGAGAGTAATATCTGATATTACTTCTTCAAATACTCCTTAACTTCCTCAGCTGGAACCATCTTCTCATCGAATGCATAAGCACCAGTCTTTGGAGACTTGAACATCTTGATGACCTTTGTGAAAGAGCGTCCATCCTTGTTCTGGAGTGTAGCGACTGTTTTCTTTGCCATAGTGTCTTATTATTTAATCTCCTTATGAACTGTCATTCTCTTAAGGATTGGATTATACTTCTTCAACTCCAAGCGGTCTGGAGTGTTCTTACGATTCTTAGTAGTGATGTAGCGTGAAGTACCTGGAAGACCGCTGTCCTTCATCTCTGTGCACTCGAGGATAACCTGCACTCTATTTCCTTTAGCTTTCTTTGCCATAGTCTTTTCTCCTTTATTAATTTAATTAAGCGATAACCTGGCTCTCAAGAGTCTTAACATCGAGATAACCCTTAGCGAGTGCTTTACGAATAGCTGCATCGAGACCGATACGGTTGATGATACGCAATCCTGCTGCACTTACCTTCAATACAATCCAGCAATCCTCTTCTACATAGTAGAATTTCTTTGTGAACAAGTTGACGTCAAATGTCCTCTTTGTTCTACGAAGTGAGTGCGATACATTATTACCTATCGCAGCCTTCTTACCTGTAATCTGACAAATTTTTGACATATCCTTTTCAAAAATGTATTTTTTATTATTCTTTATAAATTGTGGAGAAGAGTTGTGAGGGAACCCCAAATGTGCCAGCAACACATGCGAAATTAGGACTTACCCTCAAACAGCGTGCAAATTTAGCACTTTTTTACGAATTGGACAAACAATATTCAAATCTTTTTTCAAAAAATATTCTTTTTAGCATTTTTTCAACGTTTCAAGCGCTCATTTCGCCTATTATTCATAACTTTGCAAGCGTTTTTTGAGTTTTTAAGTTTTTAGGTTTATAAGTTTTTTAGTTTTCAAGGAAACAGACAACCACAAGAACATAAAATCCCATAAACTTAAGCCAAAGACACTCCGCGACAACTTATAAACTCAAAAACTCACGAACTTAAAAACTTAAGAACTCACAAACTTACAAACTTAAGAACTTACAAACTCAAAAACTCAAGAACTCACAAACTTAAAAACTCATCATATTGGAAACAACGGAAATCAAAAAAGCTGTAGAGCTATATAAAAAGGAGCACGGATACCAGAAGATGGAGCTCCGCGCATCCATGTTCGACATGGACGGTGTCCTCTTCGACTCAATGAAGAATCACGCATACTCATGGCACAAGACGATGGCACACTTCGGACTTGACCTTCCTGAGTGGGAGGCTTACATGCACGAAGGCAGAACAGGAGCAGGTACCGTCAACATCGTATCCAAGCGCCAGAGGGGAAAGGAAGCGACTAAGGAAGAGATTGAGGAAATATACAGATATAAATCCGACCTCTTCAACACCTTGCCACAGGCAGAGCGCATGCCTGGAGCATACGAACTGCTCTGCAAGGTAAAGGACTCAGGCGTCATCCCTTTGGTCGTAACAGGTTCTGGCCAGAAGACACTCCTCGAACGTCTCAACAAGAACTTCCCTGACATCTTCCGCAGCGACCTCATGGTAACCGCCTACGACGTCACTTTCGGCAAGCCAAATCCCGAACCATACCTAATTGGCATGGAAAAGTTCTACACCTTTTCTAATAGAGAGTGTGAAAACAAGGCAAAAATAACACCTAACCACTTCATCGTGGTAGAGAACGCCCCACTCGGTGTACAGGCAGGTGTTGCAGCAGGAGTATTCACCATCGCTGTCAACACAGGTCCACTCCCCGACTCTGCCCTCCTTGACCAAGGTGCAAACCTCCTCTTCCACTCTATGCAGGATTTCTGCGACAACTGGGAAAAAGTATTTGAGGAATTAAAATAGCACCAAGGATAAAAAAACAAGCATAAAAAGGCATTACACTTTGTCATCTAAAACAAGTGTATGCCTTTCTATTTGTCACTTCCGATAATCCTTCGATAGTCCTTCGATAAGTGTTCGATAAATCCTCATGAAAAAATTGAGCAATCAGAAAACAAGATGATACTGTTTACGCAATTATTCTTACAATTTATCAAATACAAATCAACGCAATCGAGGACATATCGACATCGAGCAACGCAAAGTCAAAACAAAAATTATATAAAATTATTATGATTTCTTTTGGTACTTTCCGAAAAAGTGCCTACCTTTGCACCCGCTAACGCAAAAAGGATGGTCCGGTAGCTCAGTTGGATTAGAGCAACAGCCTTCTAAGCTGTGGGTCAAGGGTTCGAATCCCTTCCGGATCACACATTTTTGAAACATCCGATAGAGAAAATGAAATCATTTTCATTTTCTCTATTTTTTGTTTAGTCGAGATTCAAGATTTTGATATCGCACATCTTTTTATGAATAATAAAATAACACGTATAGTTCTGACAGGAGGACCATGCGCAGGTAAGACAAGCGCATTGGAACTTATTGTTGACCATTTCACAAACAAGGGATACAAAGTATTTACCATCCCTGAGATGCCAACATTATTCACACAATCCGGAATGAACTATCTCACGAAGAACAAGGATTTCTTCTACGAGGGAGAAAAGGCAACACTCGAAATGCAACTTGCCTTTGAGGATCGTTTTACACTTATGGCAAAGACTCTCGACAGACCTTGCCTTATAGTATGCGACCGAGGCACGATGGACATATCTGCATACATGACAGAAGATATGTGGAATCACCTTATGGAACTTGCAGGAACAACTTCCGAGTCACTTCGTCGTCGCTACGATGCAGTTCTCCATCTCACTACCACAGCTTGTGGCAGCGAAGAATTCTATACAACAAGTACCAACGCTCAGAGATATGAGCAGGCAAACGAGGAAGGTATGCGCATCGCACGTGAACTTGACCGCAAGGTTTACGAGGCATGGACAGGGCATCAATACTTGAAAGTCATAGACAATCAGGAATATTTCTCACAAAAAGCACAGAAAGTGGTAGAAGAAATTGAAACCTTACTCGCAAAATAATAAAGAGAGCATTTTGGTTGATTTGACATCCAAAATGCTCTCTTTATCACTTTTTGCATTAACTAAATCACTTCATGTGTACGTCTATCTGCTGGAAAGGTATCTCGATGCCAGCAGCAGTAAGTTCAGAGTAAATCTTCTCAGTACAGTCAAATCGTACTGCCCAGTAATCAGGAGAGTTGACCCATACTCGGAAAGAAAAAACGATACTTGAAGAGGACATCTCCGTCATAGGAAGATTAGGTTCATATCCCACACTTGTAAGAATACGTGAGTCGGCTGAAATAATCTTACGAAGAACAGCACGTACATCCTCTGGATTAGTTCCGTATGCCACTTCCACATTTATATCCACTCGTCTTTGCTGAGCGGTAGTAAAGTTCTTGAGCGACCCAGTTGCAAGTCCTCCATTAGGAATAATTATTGTCTGGTTATCAGGAGTAGCTATAATAGTATTGAATATCTGTATCTGCTTTACCGTTCCTGAGAAGCCTTGTGCTTCAATAAAATCTCCAACCTTATAAGGCTTGAAGACAAGTATCATCACGCCACCTGCAAAGTTCTGGAGAGTACCAGAAAGTGCCATACCGACAGCCATACCTAATGCAGCAAAGAGAGCAGCAAACTCAGTAGTGGCTATACCAAGAATTGTTACGATAGAAAATCCAAGTACAAAGTATAAACCGATGCTAAGGAAACTATCTGCAAACGAACGGAGAGATGGGTCAATATGACGCTTATTCATCACCGTCCTTGCAAACTTGAGAACCTTCTCAATGACGAATCGACCTACAAAATAAACTATAACAGCCATCAGGATTCGTGCTCCGAGTCCCATCACATAATCTGTGATGTTGTTGATGGCTCTTTCACCAAATAACTTCGTGAGTTCCGAAGTCAAACTTGTCTGTGGTATTTCCATTTTATAAATAAATTATAATTTTTAGCCGTGCAAAGTTAGGTAAAAACCGTGAAAAAACACATATCTTTGCACTTATCTTCATTGTGTCAATAATTATTTGTACCTTTGCAAGGTAAAATGAATTTGTAATTAAAGATAGATATAGAAAAAAAATGAACGTATTAGAATTATCTGAACAGGAGATTAACCGTAGAAACAATCTTCAGGCTCTGAAGGATATGGGCATTGACGCATATCCTGCTGCTGAATATCCAACAAATGCTTTCTCTACAGACATCATTGCTGAGTTCAAAGACCCAGCTGTAGATGCAGAGGGAAACCCAACAGAACCTCTCCGTGAGGTTTGCATCGCTGGTCGTATGATGAGTCGCCGTGTGATGGGTAAGGCAAGCTTCGTTGAGCTTCAGGATTCAAAGGGTCGTGTTCAGGTATATATAACTCGTGATGATATCTGTCCGGGAGAGGACAAGGAACTTTATAATACTGTTTTCAAGAAGCTTCTTGACCTTGGTGACTTCATTGGAGTAACAGGTTTTGTATTCCGTACTCAGACAGGTGAGATTTCTGTTCATGCTAAGTCTCTTACTGTTCTTGCAAAGTCACTCAAGCCACTTCCAATCGTGAAGGAGAAGGATGGACAGGTGTTCGACGCATTTGAGGATCCAGAACTCCGTTACCGTCAGCGTTATGTTGACCTTATCGTCAACAATGGCGTTAAGGACACATTCCTCAAGCGTGCAACAATCCTCCGCACAATGCGTCAGGTATTTGACGAGGCAGGATTTACAGAGGTTGAGACTCCAATCCTTCAGCAGATTGCAGGTGGTGCAAGTGCACGTCCATTCATCACTCATCATAACGCTCTCAATGTTGACCTCTATCTCCGTATCGCTACAGAGCTTTACCTCAAGCGTCTTATCGTAGGTGGTTTTGAGGGCGTTTACGAGATTGGTCGTAACTTCCGTAACGAGGGTATGGACCGTAGCCACAACCCAGAGTTCACATGTATGGAGCTTTATGTTAGCTACAAGGATTACAACTGGATGATGACATTCACAGAGCAGTTGCTCGAAAAGATATGTATTGCTGTAAACGGTACTACAGAGGTCAAGATTGGCGACAACATCGTTTCATTCAAGGCTCCTTATCGTCGTCTCCCGATTCTTGAAGCAATCAAGGAGAAGACAGGTTACGACCTTGAAAAGATGACTGAAGAGGAGATGCGCGAAGCTGCAAAGAAGTGTGGCGTAGAGGTTGATGACACAATGGGTCGCGGTAAGCTTATCGACGAAATCTTTGGTGAGACTTGTGAGGGCACATTCATCCAGCCAACATTCATCACAGACTACCCAGTTGAGATGTCACCACTCACTAAGATGCACCGCAGCAAGCCAGGACTTACAGAGCGTTTCGAGCTTATGGTTAATGGTAAGGAGCTTGCAAACGCTTACTCTGAGCTCAATGACCCAATCGATCAGGAAGAGCGTTTCATCGAGCAGATGAAGCTTGCTGACAAGGGTGATGACGAGGCAATGGTAATCGACCACGACTTCCTCCGCGCTCTCCAGTACGGTATGCCTCCAACATCAGGTATCGGTATCGGTATCGACCGTCTCGCAATCCTTATGACTGGCCAGCCAACAATTCAGGAGGTACTTCTCTTCCCTACTATGAAGCCAGAGGTAAAGGCTCCAAAGGATGCTGTAAGCAAGTATGTTGAGGTAGGCTTCAGCGAAGATATTGTTCCTGTACTCCAGAAGGCTGGTTACAACCTTGTCGAGTCACTCGCAGGAGCAAATGCTCAGAAGGTTCAGCAGCAGATAGGTGAAATAATCAAGAAATACAAGCTCGACATCCAGAAGCCATCGGTAGATGAACTGAACTCTATAATTTCAAGTCTATAATTTCAAATCGGCTTGTCAGCATAGTGTTCTTGCACCATGTGCCAATTAGAAAAACCTTAAAGAAACAGAACAAAAACAAGAAAAAAACAGGTTTTCTTTTGTTTTCTTTGGTTTTCCCCATGTTTTTCTAACTGGCCGCTTGGCGGCAAAAACCACAATACAGGATTAAAACGAACAGGTTGGAATTATCCGCCGTAGGCAAAATTATAAATTTGAGATTTGAGATTTATTAAATGTTATGAAATTTACAAATACAGGCAGAGTAGCGGTACTTGGTGGAGGCAGTTGGGCAACTGCCATTGCAAAGATACTGTTGCATCATGAAGAAAGCATAAACTGGTATATGCGCCGAGATGACAGAATCGAAGAATTCAAGCGTCTCGGTCATAACCCTGCTTATCTCACAGGTCTGCATTTTGATGTAGATAGAATCAATTTCTCAAGTGACATAAACGATGTCGTGAAGAATTCGGACACTCTCGTGTTCGTCACTCCTTCGCCTTATCTCAAGAGTCATCTCAAGAAACTCAAGACAAGCATGCGCGAGAAACTGGTGGTGACTGCCATCAAGGGTATCGTTGCTGACGAGGGATGCACCGTGAGTCGTTTCTTTGAAAAGATTTATGGTGTGCCAGAGGAGCAGGTATGTACTATAGGTGGACCTTCTCATGCAGAGGAAGTTGCTCTTGACCGTCTTTGCTACCTCACGGTAGGATGTCGCGACCTCGACAACGCACAGGTCGTTGCCGACCTCCTGACTAATAAGTTTGTCAAGACATCTGTCTCAACGGATATTGAGGGCATAGAATACAGTTCCGTTCTCAAGAACGTGTATGCTATCTGTGCAGGTATCTGCCATGGACTGAAATGCGGTGACAACTTCCAGGCTGTGCTTGTAGCCAACGCTTTGCAGGAGATGGAACGTTTCCTCACGGCCGTTCAGCCAGAGGACAGACGTGTCATCAATACTGCCTACATGGGTGACCTTCTCGTTACGATGTACTCCAACTTCTCACGTAACCGAGTGTTCGGTACGATGATTGGTCAGGGCTATTCAGTTAAGTCAGCTCAGCTTGAGATGGAGATGATTGCTGAGGGTTACTACGGTACAGAATGTATGAAGCAGATTAACAAGATGTATCACGTTAATATGCCTATCCTCGATGCTGTGTATAACATACTATATGAGAAGATAAATCCTCAGGTAGAGATAAAGATACTAAGCGATTCGTTCAGGTAGGAATTAAGTTTGTGAGTTTTTAGGTTTTTAAGTTTTTTAGTTCTTGCGGATATGGGGGTATGATAAAACAAACAGTCCTCCCAGAAACCAAAAACTCAAGAACTTAAAAACTCAAAAACTCACCACCACGAGAACTAAAAAACTCACAAACTTAAAAACTTACAAACTAAAATAGAACTCATAAACTTAAAATATCAATAAATCATTATGAAACTTAATATTTCTGCAGCAAGCCAGTTCTTGGCTGCTGGTGCTGTTGAGGCACTTGAGCCTCAGGTAAAGAGCGCACAGGCTGCTCTTGAAAATGCAACATGTCCAGGTAATGATTTCCTTGGTTGGCTTCACCTCCCAAGCTCAATCACACCAGAGTTCATCGCTGAGATTAATGCTACAGCAAAGACTCTTCAGGAAAATTGCGAAGCTGTCGTAGTTGCCGGTATCGGTGGTTCATACCTCGGTGCACGCATGGTCATCGACTCTCTCTCAAACTCATTCGGTTGGCTTCAGCCATCAAATATGCCACGCATCCTCTTTGCTGGTAATAACATCGGTGAGGATTACCTCTCAGAGCTTATCGACTACCTCAAAGGCGTTAAGTTCGGTGTAATCAATATCTCTAAGTCTGGTACTACTACTGAGACTGCCATCACATTCCGTCTTCTCAAGAAGATGTGTGAGGAGCAGCGTGGTAAGGAAGTGGCAAAGAAGGTTATCGTTGCCGTTACAGACGCTAAGAAGGGTGCTGCACGTACAACAGCAGACAAGGAAGGCTACAAGTCATTCATCATCCCTGACAATGTAGGTGGACGTTTCTCAGTACTCACTCCAGTAGGTCTTCTCCCAATTGCAGTAGCAGGATTCGATATCGCAGCTCTTGTTAAGGGTGCTCAGGACATGGAGAAGGAGTGCGACATCAACGCTCCATACGCTTCAAACCCAGCAGCAGTATATGCAGCAGTACGTAACGCAATCTACCAGAGCGGTAAGAAGATTGAGATTCTCTGTAACTATCAGCCAAAGCTTCACAACTTCGGTGAGTGGTGGAAGCAGCTCTATGGTGAGTCTGAGGGTAAGGACGGAAAGGGTATCTTCCCAGCAGCTGTTGACCTCACTACAGACCTTCACTCTATGGGTCAGTGGATTCAGGATGGTGAGCGTACTATCTTCGAGACAGTCATCTCTGTTGAGAAGCCAAACACTAAGCTCGAAGTTCCATCTGACGAGGAGAACCTTGACGGTCTTAACTTCCTCGCTGGCAAGCGAATCGATGAGGTGAACAAGATGGCAGAGCTTGGAACACAGCTTGCACACGTTGACGGTGGCGTTCCAAACATCAAGGTATCTATCGAGAAACTTGACGAGTACAACCTCGGTCAGCTCATCTACTTCTTCGAGAAGGCTTGCGGTATCTCAGGTCTTATCCTTGGAGTTAATCCATTCAACCAGCCTGGTGTAGAGGCATACAAGAAGAATATGTTTGCCCTCCTCAACAAGCCAGGCTACGAGAAGGAGAGCGAAGCTATCCGTGCAAAGTTGAAGTAAATAATAAGATATTTACATAATGAAAAAAAACCGTTCAGACGATTTGTCCGAACGGTTTTTTTAGACTTTAAACCAAGGAAATTACCCTGATTCTATAATCTATTACATGTAAATTCAAATCACTAATGCTAATGTAGAATACGAAATAAATATTGGCAGTTTAGTTTTGTCCTAATTTCACGTAATTTCAGCTTATACAAATTTAAGCATCAGCACGGACGATAAAGGACACTTATAGCATAGAAGCAACGTAATCCGGAAAGTATTTTAACACTTTTTTCAAAATTTTTCCTTTGGGATTCCTTCGCCTTTTGTTCGCTTTTTCTTCGGTTTATCATTTATGCAATAGCGTGAGACTACTATAACAAAATGGTGTTGTTTACTTTTGTCCTACTTTTTCAGTTTTTGAATATAAACTATCATAAAAAATGAGATAAATGAAAACGTGTATAAACAATCAATGCGTAGGCGGTTTTACTCGCCTACGCTATATGATTAACAGAATATTTCCTATACAATTACCAAAGGGAACCAAAGTCACCTCCACGCTGACGAGATTCCATATCCTCATCGCCACCAGCAACAGGAGCATCAACAGGATCATCAATCTGACCACCTGTGAATGGAGATGTACATACCATTGAAGCAATTTCAATAGTAGTTACCTTTACATTAGGAATTACATAACACTTTTTCATATATCAATTATTTATTTGTTTACAACGACTTTCTTACCGTTCACAACATAAACACCTGGCTGAACCTTGATTGTCTTTGTTCCATTTACTACACCATCGAAGAGGACAGCACCATTAACAGAAGCAACAACAACATTAGAATTTGAAGCGGTTACGTTGATTACGCCATTACCTGCGCTAACAGATGAAAGTGAAAGAACAGAATCGAGACCTGTTATATCATCATCGTTAACCAAGAAACGAACATTAGCCTCAGAAGCACCATTAGCCTTGTTGTGTACGAAATATGCAGAGAATGGTTTGAATGTTGCACCTTCTACCTTCTTAAGAACATTCTTTGAGAAACCGTAGATAGAGCAATCAGTTCCATTATTTGTAACAGTAAGATATGTACCATTCATCAACCATCCGTCAGCAGGGAAATCAGAAACTGTAGTTGGAGTAGAAGCGATTGTCACATTCTTAGCAGAAAGTGGCTGATCTGCAACATCATCCTTCTTGCGAGCGACAAATGGAGTGTTAGCAGGAATTGTTGTTACAGTGTTATCAAAGTTGAGGGCACCGTTTGAGAATCCTGTGTATGTAGCCAACTTGACATTGTCATTTGAATACTCGAATGGAAGAATAAGTCCTACAATGTTTGCACCAATATTGTAATTAGTAATTGATACATTCTCAGCTACGAAGTTGTAAGGAGAGAAGAATGGGAATCCATTTGCACGTTCCAATGTAAGATTTTCACAAGTACGAACACCATTCTTAAATGTAACAACATTATTTCCACTTGCACTAATACCTTCTGGCAAGAACAACAAGCAGTTAGGACCAACAATACTCATATCAATCTCACCCATATCTCCATTGTCTGTACCATCAATTGTACAATTAGTCAAATCAATGTAGCATACAGCACTATTATTGCTTAGAGTACCAACACTTGCTTTAGCCTCACTGACAGAGATAGTACTTTGTGGTTGAACAATTCCGTATGATCCATTACTCTTAGCAGACTTGATGTATGAAGCTGGTACTTTGATATAATTCATTTCAGGACTCAAACCTGTTTGAATCTTGATAGAGTTAACATCACGACCTTCTTTACTTGAATATGTTACGAATCCAGATCCTTCAGCAACCTTAAATTTTGAATTTTGAGTTACAAGCTTAAGACCTTGAGCATCATAAGTTACTGCATTAGGAGCGATTGAATCGACAGTCAAAGGAAGATCAATTTCGCCTTCGCCCTGTGCAACAGCAATTATAGTTCTTGGATTACCATCCTCATCCTTTGTACAAAGAACTTGACCACCACATATAGAAATATAATATGCATTCTGAGCGTCAACATAGAAATCAGAGACCTTACAATTCTGAAAAGATGGTAACATCTCAAAAATTGGGGCAAAACCTAAAGACAGAGGTACCATCGTACGTAGTATACCTTCTGTTTTATAACGGCTATTACTTTCTGAAAAATCAAAAACTTCAGGCTCAATCTCTGTAGAAAAATACAACTTCGTACAATTCTCAGCCTTAAAAGTAAACTCAAAATCGCCATAACTTGCTAATCTATCAGCAAAACCTTCTTCTGCCCAACCATCCACTTCATCATCACGAACAGAAGCTATAACAGCACTATTGGAACCAGAGATTTCTGCTCTAAGAACAGGAAAATATGACTTAGCTCCATTTTCTCCCTCAGAAACGAAATAAAACAACTCATTTCCATATTTTGCATGTTCAATTGGGAATCCCTGGGCATCAAGCACATCACCAATAATCTCAGAACCACGTTCAAAACGATAAGTTGAAGGATTCTCAGCTTCAAGGCGCTTTGCAGCACGCCAAGTCAACCAGTAATATCTCAACATATCGTCTAAAGAATAATAATGTGGCTCAGACCAATCTTCGGTATCTTCATCCCATTCTGGTTCAGTGACTGAATATGACAACTTATTTAGAGTCGTATCATCAGGTGAGATATATGAACCTTCAAAATAATATGAATTATAATTCAAAGGATCAATAGTATAAATGGTTGATGGAATTTCACGATATCTTCCAACAACTTTCAATGTGCCAGATGCATAGATAGTCAAACGAGAAAATCCGAATTTATCATTAACAAACAAATTGACTTCCTTGACTTGATAATCATCACCAAAAACCACCTCACCCATATGATCATCAGTGGCACCATAATGAGAGTCATCAAAAGTGTAAGAAACTCCACCCCACTGCGCAAAAGAAGAAAGGCTGAAGAAACATCCAGCAATAAATGATAGTATATATTTATTCATATTAATATACCATTAAAATATAAACTTTAATTCAGAAATAGTTAAGGACAAAACTGTCACATACCATTTCCTTCAATAAATGTTCAAAGCAAATTAAACATTCAAAAGATTAGATCTTCTACGTGCATCTGCATCACCGTCGGAACCTGGCTCCTGATCTTCTATTGGTTTATCGACAGGCTCACCATTAGTACCTGGAGCACTACCACAGATAAGATTAATTCTTAAGAACTTTGAACCGCTTTCGGGAATTTGATATTTTTTCTTCATAGTTAAATATATTTTTTCACCTTAGGAACCGTTACCAGTATCCCTCGATATTGTTAATACTCAAATTATCTATTATGCATTTTCTATGCAAAATTTTTGCAAATATAAGAAAAAACTTTGAAACAGACTCAATAGTGTACAGCATACTCATGCTTTTTAACTTTTTTAACACATTTTTACATTTAAAAGTACAAAAACATAACACGTAAAGAGCAATTGCGATACTATAACGATCTCACATACTGGAGATGAGTAACGAGCAATCTACCGAGGCAAGACACTACATCTGTTATTTGAAATAATCATAGGGAGGCATCACTGCCTCCCTAATCTTCTTTTAGTAGTATCTCTCGGTAAAGACACACTAAAAACATCGTATCAAAAAATATTTATCTTATGTAAACTTTCTTTACGCCATTAGTTGTCTTTACAATATTGAGACCTTTCTGAAGTTCATTGACCTTCTTACCATCAGATGTAAAAATGCCAATAATATCATCCTGTGTATCTGACTCTACAGATTCAACTGCTGTCACCTCATTGTTATCAGCAAAGCCGAAGCCATCAACCACATTATCATTCTCGTCAAGAACATCGAATGTGAGACTTCTGACATTTGCAAGCCTTCTATATCTTGCACCTGAGAGGTCAGGAAGCATAAATGCTCTATAAGGCTTGATATTAACGTTAGCATTACCGCCACAATAAATCAACTTATCTTTAGAGACATAATATACGTATTCATTTTCGTATCTAACCTTTTTAAGGTTGCCACATGCATAGAATCTCTGACCAGCAGCACCAATTCTTGTGATTTTACTTATACCATCTGTATAAAAATCATCAGAAAGAAGTACATTCTTTGAATTAACTACAATTTCTGATTTATTTGTCCAGAAAACGATTGGTAAGCCAGCTGTAATTTTTTCTCCGTTTGCATACTTCTTTATAGTAGCAAAACCTTCAGAAATATTAGACATGCTGTGTGTATAATAACCTGCAAAATTATCATCATTAAGAGTAAACTTGAATGGAAGACAGAGTGTACCCCAGTGATTTGTACCCATAGAACGAGTATATGTCACGTTCTTAGCATAGATATTTCTACCAGAATAAGGATAATCTTCACTATCAGAGAGAATAACATTATCAACCAATTCACCATAAACCACTACAATACGAGTTATCTTTACCTCATTTTTAAGATTAACTTTATATGAGAAAGAATTATAATCCTGATAATTATTCTCTACAGTCAAGAAACCACTCTCAGCATCTTCAACATAAAAATCATTGTCTGAATTTTCGACAACCTCACCACCCTTCAAAGGTGTTACATCTGAAGAGTAAACAGTAATACTCTTAATAATCTTATTGGAAGAGACATCGTTTGAATTAATAGAAGCAGTCAAAGTAAATTCAGCCTTAGAACTTCCTCTTGCAGCAAGTGTCTCACCGTTACCATATAAACCAAGAGTAGCTGTTCTACTATTCTTATATGTATCTGCAACTGTTACAGTTACATCTCCTATAGTAGCACTAATTGAAGCCTTACCTTTACCTGTTACAATCTGAGCAGTAAACTCCTGATATTCGAATGTAACACTTTGTGCATTAATACCGATAAATGCAACAAATAAAGCAATAAAAGTTGATACGATCTTTTTCATACTTTCTAAATTTTTCCCGATTAATAATTTTGTTCACTATTCATATATAAGACTATGATTAAATAGCCCCAAACAAAAAAGATAGTTGAATAACTTATGTAAGAATAAGTTCTAAAAATTTTGTTACTTTCTTTCTTTTTCTTTAATTGTTCGCTGCAAATGTATGAGGTTATTTTTAAATGACCAAGAGATTTTAAAGATTTTTTCAAAAAAAACATCATTATTTACATTTACACAGAAGCTACACGAAAAAAGGGCAATCATTTTGCAAAGCAGACATTACAAAATGGGGTATTTTATTTATAAGTGTATCAAAGACATACACCACTCGAAAAAGTGTAATAACGACACATATTTATGAGTTAATGACATGAAATCAGGCATTAAATACAATAGAAAGTTGTTCATTGACAAGACGAGCACAAAAACCGCAAGAAGAGGAACCAGCAAGGAGGAAATAAGGACGAGAGGAAAGATGACGATAAAGGTCGAGAGCAAGAATACCCATATTGCGACGAAGATTAATCTCCACGCATGGATGAAGCTTTATCTGGTCGTCATGGCGACAAACGAGCATATCAATGCCAACACATCCATGATAACGTCCATAAAGATGCTGAGCAAGATGCTGACGAGAATATTCAATAACCCAGTCGAGTAAGCAGGCATCAAGACCAGTGGAAAGAATACGCTGGCGAAGTACTGACTGTGATGCTACAATATTATAACCATAGTTACCGTTATCAGATGCACAAAAGACAGAGAAGCCAAGGAAACGGACAACAACACCTGAAGCGGACGCTTCAGGAAATGTGACGACATCGGACGAAGCAGGTAATACTTCAAACTCAAGAGCGAAATCGAGAAGCTTGTCCGAATAGAAGTCGTCAACAAGGATACTGCCCTGCTGACGGATAGTACGAAGAATGCGTTTCTCATCAAACGATTCGCCTGCATGAGACACCCATACCCCACGACCACTGGAAGACCATGGAGACTTAAAGATAAGGGCAGAATTAAATGAAGAGCGAGAAGCTGAAAGTGAAAAATCGAGTTCAGACAGATTACTTAACATGTGCATGCCTTGTCCAACGAGAGAAGAAGAAACGCCGACACGCTCAGCTTCTGCAAAGAGTTCATGGAGGTACTCACAAGCAAAAGAACGTGAAGAAATCTGTCGATAATCATCAAGCACTTTTTCCGTTGGCATGACATCTGCACTAATACCAAGGCGAAGGAGACGACGACGCAAAGCTTTATTCCATCCCCATGGAGCAGGGACAAGTTCCTTGCATACAGACGAAGCCTCTATGACAGGTATGGAGGCAACAAGATGAGACATGTCATTATCATCAAACGTAGCATGCAGGCAGGCATCATGAAGGGTGTCAAGAACATGAGCATCAACACGTCTGAGAGTATTATCAGGCATGAGAATACAGTCATCCTCCTCTGCCCACCACAAAGGAAGGAGCGAAAGGTCGCTTTCCATCCGTTGGATATGCAGAGGAGGAAGATATTCCAACGAATTGACGGCAAGTGCCATATCGTTGGAAGGGTTGAACAATAGTAATCTTGCCATTACTTCTGTTCGTATGCTTCAATCTTATCTTGATTAGCAAGAAGGAAGTCGATGTCGTCGTAAGCGTTGAGAAGACAGTACTTCTTGTAAGAGTTTATCTCAAAATGCTCTGAGTGACCAGTAGCCAAGTTAGTAACTGTCTGGTTAGGCACATCAACTTTTACCTCTGTCTTGCTGTCCTTGGCAATACTTGCAAAGAGTTCAAGCTGGAACTCACGTGACACGATGACAGGAAGCACGAAACAGTTGAGGAGGTTGTTGCGATGGATATCCGCAAATGAGTTAGAGATTACCACACGTACGCCATAACCAGCAATTGCCCATGCAGCATGTTCACGGCTTGAACCAGAACCCCAGTTCTGACCACCGACAATAATCTCGTGTACACCCTTGCGTGGTGCTTCAGAGAACTCAGGCTTGTTCATCACGAAGTCAGCGATAGGCTGGTTGTTTGCGTCATAGCGAAGGTCGTGCATGAACGCGTCGCCATAAAACTTAGGGTCACGAGTTGTGAATGCAAGATAACGAGCAGGAATGATGTTATCTGTATTGTTGTTGTCAATCTCGATTGGAATACAAGTTGACTGGATTATATCCACTTTTTCTTTTGCCATGTCTTTACAATTTTCTTGGGTCAGTAATAACTCCTGTGATTGCTGATGCAGCAACTACGAGAGGTGAAGCAAGGACGGTACGTGCACCAGGTCCCTGACGACCAACGAAGTTACGGTTGCTTGTTGAGATAGCCAACTTACCAGCAGGAACCTTGTCTGGATTCATTGCAAGACATGCAGAACATGATGGGAGACGAAGTTCAAAACCTGCATCGGCAAGTATCTTGTAGATACCCTCATCGATAATCTGCTGACGTACGAGCCATGAACCAGGAACAATCCATGCAACCACGTTGTCTGCCTTCTTCTTACCCTTGACAACAGATGCAAAGGCACGGAAGTCTTCGATACGACCATTGGTACAAGCACCAAGGAAGACATAGTCAACAGGTGTGCCCTCAAGTTTCTGTCCTGGCTTGAACTGCATATAGTCAATCATAGAGAGGAACTGGCCCTTGTCCTGCTCAGGAATCTGGTCAAGCGTTGGGATGCACTCATCAATAGCGATACCTGCACCTGGGTTTGTTCCGTATGTGATACGAGGAGTGATATCCTCAGCACGGAAAGTAACTTCCTTGTCAAACTTGGCATCTGGGTCGCTATAGAGTTGCTTCCACTTTTCTACAGCCTTGTCCCACTCTGCACCCTTAGGAGCATACTCACGTCCCATGAGATATGCGAATGTTGTCTCGTCTGGAGCAATGAGTCCTGCACGGCTACCCATCTCGATAGAGAGGTTAGAGAGTGTAAGACGTCCTTCCATAGACATATTGCGGATGGCACTACCAGCATACTCAACGGCATAACCAGTTGCACCTGATGTAGTCATCTGAGCCATGATATAGAGGGCAACATCCTTAGCGGTAGTCTTTTCAGGAAGAGTACCTTCGATGTTGATACGCATAGTCTTAGGCTTAGACTGGAGGATACACTGTGAAGCGAGCACCTGTGCCACCTCACTTGTACCAATACCCATGGCAATGGCACCTACGGCACCATGAGTAGAAGTATGAGAGTCACCACACACGATAGTCATGCCCGGAAGAGAGAGAGCCTTCTCTGGACCTACCACGTGGATGATACCATTATCCTTTGTACCCATGGCAAAGTGCTTGATGCCAAACTCTGCACAGTTCTTGGCAAGAGTCTCCACCTGCTTGCGTCCAACTGGGTCGTCGATGCGCTCCTGCTGGTCAGAAGGTGTGTTGTGGTCAGGCATAGCCACGACATGGTCAGGACGGAAAGCCTTGATACCCTTGTCTCGGAGAGTGTCGAATGCCTGTGGCGATGTCACCTCATGAGCATAGAGGCGATCAATGTATAATTGGGTAGGACCATCCTCCACGTTCTGAACAACGTGAGCGTCCCAAATTTTGTCGAAAAGTGTAGACCCCATTTTCTATTGTATAAATTTAATATTTAGAATTCAAGAAATATAATGTTTTGCCGCAAAGCGGCCAGTTTGAAAAACATAAGAAAACAAAAGAAAACATGTTTTTATTGTTTTTGTTCTGTTTCCATATAAGTTCTTCTTTTAAGCACATTGTGCAAGACCATTGACCATGCTGATCAAGATGAGGGTCTTTTACTTAAACTTGTTTATTGCATCAATATATGCTTCTACGCTGGCAGTAACGATGTCGGTGTTGGCAGCAAAGCCATAGTAGGTACGACCAGCATGCTCAACTGTCTGGTGAACCTTGGCAAGGTCATCAGAACCCTTGTTGATTGCCTGAATGGTGAACTCCTTGAGAATCATCTCACGCTTGATAATACTCTTGAGTGCCTTGATGGCAGCATCCACAGGACCGTTACCGCTTGCGGCAGCCTCAAAGTGTTCATTTGCAACCTGAAGACCGATACTTGCCACGCTACGAGTACCCTTACCTGCTGTAACCTGAAGGTAGTCGAGCTTGATAGAGTGAGCCTCTGCACGCTCAGCACCAGCAAGTACGAGGATATCGTCATCCGTTACCTCCTTCTTGCGGTCAGCAAGCTTAAGGAACTCCTGATAGATTGTGTCAAGCTTTTCACCCTCTATGTCCACACCGTTCACATGGAGACGATGCTTCAAGGCAGCACGTCCTGAACGGGCAGTAAGAACGATAGCGTTATCGTCGATACCCACATCCTTTGGGTCCATAATCTCGTATGTAGAAGCATTCTTGAGCACACCATCCTGATGTATTCCAGATGAATGAGCAAAAGCATTCTTACCTACGATAGCCTTGTTTGGTTGAACAGGCATATTCATGAGGCTGCTCACCATTCGGCTTGTTGGATATATCTTAGTAGTGTTTATGTTTGTCTCAATTCCGAGGTCTGGGTGAGTCTTGAAAATCATGGCAACCTCTTCAAGTGAAGTGTTACCAGCACGCTCACCAATACCGTTGATAGTCACCTCAACCTGACGCGCTCCACCGAGAACACCTGCTACGGTATTAGCTGTAGCCATACCGAGGTCATTGTGGCAATGAGTAGAGAGGATGGACTTGCCCGCAGCAAAAGCATCAACGTGCTCATATAGATACTTTATCTTCTCATGATATTCGTTAGGCACACGGAAACCTGTTGTGTCAGGAATGTTACATACTGTAGCACCTGCCTTTGTAACAGCATCAATGACACGAGCGAGGTACTCATTGTCAGTACGACCGGCATCCTCTGCATAGAACTCAACATCCTCCACGTACTTCTTGGCATACTTAACGGCAGCCACGGCACGCTCGATGATTTCCTCACGGTTACTGTTGAACTTATATTTAATATGTGAATCCGAAGTTCCGATACCAGTATGGATACGTCCACGCTTAGCGTACTTTAGGGCTTCAGCGGCAACATCGATATCCTTCTGTACGGCACGAGTTAGCGCACAGATAGTTGGCCAAGTAACAGCCTTAGAGATTTCAACCACTGAATTGAAGTCGCCTGGACTTGACACAGGGAAACCAGCCTCAATGACGTCAACGCCAAGTGATTCCAACTGGCGAGCTACCTGAATTTTCTCTACAGTGTTTAACTGACAACCTGGGACTTGTTCTCCATCGCGTAATGTCGTGTCAAATATATAAAGTCTATCCATATTCATTATGTTTTATTTTGGAGTGCAAAGTTATACTTTTTTTTGTTGCAAGCAAAGCATTCGGTAATAATTTACATCAAAAAACAAGCTTTCTTCTTACAAATAGCAAAAATCAACTCTTGTTTTTCTAAAATCTGTCACCAACTTATACTATTCTATGGGGAGTTAAGAGAAGTTAATGGGAGTTAAGAGGGAGTTAACGGACGAATGACCTTTTATCAATTTCTAATCTGTGATGTCAAGTTTATGCCTTCGGTACATTTTCTTTTCAACACATAGGGAATAAAGAAACAACTTTGCCGTACAATTGTACGAAAGCTCATAGTCAGTACTTAGTCAGTAGTTCGTCGGTACTTAGTCAATACTTCAACCATTCATTTAAGAATCCACAACGGCAATAAGTATCATTTTCATATCCGAATATGACACTTAGGATAACAGGCAATCATAGCAAATATAATTAGCACTATTACATACAGATAGCATAGGGGTACATCTTTTTTGATTTACACCCATATCTTTCTGGTTTTACACCCATATCTTTTTACATTTATACCCATATCCGACGGGAATCAGATATGGGTATAAATACAAGCGTATATTAGACGAATATCATGCGTAATAAGGAAAAGCGTTTCAAACCTTTCTTCCATCTGTTATTGCATTTCTGCCAATTCAATTTGTTCGGATGAAGAATTGATGACAAACTGATTGATACGAAAAAGAACGTCTTCATCCATCTTCATCTTTTTACGGTCATAAGTCATGATACCATTTATCTCTGACTCAACATCCGTGAGCTGTGTATATACGGCAGCACAGAGCCCCTGATACTTGAGAGCATAGAGATATGAAGTATAGATTTCGTAGTATTTCTGCAACTGTGACAATGAACCATAGTTCTGATATGACCAGAAAGAATTGCCCCATGTGTGACCAGCAGCAGCATAGCCGAGTCCACCGAACTCACCTATGGCAAGGACATAGTTACGGCTCGAAACACAGATAAATGGTGATGGATAATGATGAGAATCAAGTATGTCACCTGCATAATGGTAATTGCCACCACTTGCAGCATTGACATAGCGTGTAGGATCATATTCCTTAGTCCAACGGGCAATCTCCTTGGTATTGAACTGCCCTACTCCCTCATTGAACAATACCCACGTGCTAATGCAAGGATAAGGATTCAACTGGTCGATAATGTCCTTCAGCTCATTCATATAGTCTTGTGCAGACTCTTCGGAACGCAGATTATAAGGAACCTTAGTAGGGAGATGGTTATCAACCGCGATGGCAGAGTCACCACTCGGTATATCCTGCCACACGATAAGTCCAATACGGTCACAATATGTGTACCAGCGGGCAGGTTCAACCTTGAGGTGTTTACGTACCATATTGAAGCCACAGTCCTTTATCTTCTGTATGTCGAATAACAAAGCACTGTCGGTAGGGGCCGTATAGAGTCCATCAGGCCAGTAACCTTGATCAAGAGGACCATACATAAACACAGGCGTATTGTTAAGGAGCATAATCTTACGTCCACTCCTATCCTTGCCGAACGAGTACTTACGCATAGCTGCATAGCTCTGCACCACATCGAGAGTATCTTCACCACGCATCAACTCAATGCGAAGGTCGTAAAGATTAGGATTCTCAGGTGTCCACGTATAGAAATCATCGTGGAAATCAATGGCAATAGAATCGGATGCAGTACCAGACACAGAGGTAACGAGTTCGTCATCATACATCACGTTTACATTGACTGTACAATCATCAGCTTCGCCAGTAGTAGCAGCAAAGACCCGAAGGATGCCGTTGTCAAAATCAGGAGTAGAAACGACACGAGAAAAGTGAATGTCATTGACAGGTTCAATCCATACCGTCTGCCATATTCCTGTGACAGATGTATAATATATGGTGCGAGGTTCCTTGACCTGCTTGCCACGTAACTGGAAACCATCATCTGTAGGATCCCACACACGTACAACAAGTTCCTGTACGCTGTCGCACAAAGCATCAGTTATATCAATACTGAATGACGTATAACCTCCTTCATGGCAAGTAAGATGATGATTGTTGACCCATACATCTGCACGCCAATCGACTGCACCGAAGTGAAGGATAAGACGTTTACCCAACCACTTTTCTGGTACAGTAAAAGTACGACGATACCATAATGACTGATTGCTGTCCAGCGACTGTTTGACGCCAGACAAATAAGATTCTAAGCAGAACGGAACGAGAATCTTGCCGTCATACTCAGTAGGAGCAACGGCATCGCTGTCGCAAATAGCATAATCCCAATAGCCATTCAGATTCTGCCATTCAGATCGTTCCATAATAGGGCGTGGATATTCCCCGAGAACATTCTCCTTGTCAATCCTATTAGCCCACGGAGTAAGGAGACGACCACCACTGATAGAGGCACGTGTCGTCTGCTGCTCAGTCTCTGGATTGTAGGTGAAGAACTGTTCACGCAACAACTGTCCACGCATGATGGACATAGAAAGTGAGAATATTACGCTAATTAAAATCCTTAATGTCATTACTCTTGTTATCCTGAACATAAACCGCAATTACTGGCCTCCAAGGCATGGGAGGCATGCGGATGTTAAATATATATTATATACAACTACCAATAATACAATTTAAGTATTGCAAGTATTCAACTTGCTTATTAGGGTGAGTAAAAGGGAGTTAGAGCAAGTGGTTATTAAAGGCTATTCCACACAAACATAATGATACTGACGCATCAGGAACCATGGTCAGAATTCATCCCCTTTGGGGAAGTTAACAGTTAAAAGTTAAAGATTTCTTCCATCCCATATTGAATAAAAATCGAGACTACGTAATAAACTTTTAACTGTTAACTCCTGCAAAATATTGCAGGTTAGAGCGGTGCTTTAAGCCACTCAATGAACTTAGCAACATCCTCATCGTATGAGTATGACTTGTTGAGAGGATTGCCATCAGCATCGATGAGTACATAGAATGGCTGTGCTGTTGCCCCGAATTTGCTTGACTGGAGATAGCTCCACTTGTCTCCTACAGTACGGAGTTTGCGAGTATTACCATTATCCACAACCTCTATAGACTCAGGGAGAGCTGTCTTTTCATCCACATAAAGTTGGATAAGAACATAGTCATTGGTCATTATGTCTGCCACTGTAGGGTCAACGAATACTGCTGCCTCCATCTTACGACAGTTGACACAGCCATAACCTGTGAAGTCTATCATGACAGGCTTATTGTGAGCCTTGGCATAACGCATTCCCTCCTCATAGTCAGTGAACATAGGCTTTACTTCCTGTTCTTCGCAAAGATTGAAATCCTGAGTCTTCATTGGTGGAGCAAAGGCACTTACTGCCTTGAGTGGTGCACCCCAAAGTCCAGGAACCATATAGATGGCAAATGCAAATGCGACAAGCGACATGAAGAAACGTGGGATACTCGTCTTATGATTGACAATTACATTGCCCTCGTCATCATATTCGTCCTCATCATGTGGGAAACGAATCCAACCAATAAGATATGCACCGAGAAGTGCGAAGAGAGTAATCCAAAGTGCAAGGAAAGTCTCACGGTCAAGGAGTCCCCATCCATACGCAAGGTCAGCTACAGAGAAGAACTTGAGAGAGAATGCAAGTTCTACAAAACCGAGTGTTACCTTCACGTTATTCATCCAGTTACCACTCTTCGGTGCAGACTTCAGCATTGTTGGGAAGAGAGCAAAGAGTGTAAATGGCAAAGCAAGAGCAATGGCAAAGCCCAACATTCCGACAGTAGGACCAACAATGCTACTTGTTACCATCTCGACAAGAAGGAAACCGATGATTGGTCCGGTGCATGAGAATGAAACAAGTACAAGTGTGAATGCCATAAGGAAGATGCTGAGGAGACCACTTGTTGTGTTAGCCTTGCTATCTACGGCATTTGTCCAACTTGATGGAAGTGTGAGTTCAAATCCTCCAATAAAACTTGCTCCGAAGAGGAGAAGCATAAGGAAGAAAATGATGTTGAACACAGCATTTGTTGCAAGTGAGTTGAGTGCGCTTGCACCGAATAGACCTGTTACAATAAGTCCAAGTGCTACATAAATGACCACAATACTGAGACCGTATATGATAGCATCACGAATACCTCGTTTGCGTGCAGCAGCAATTTCCTCAGCAGAAGACTTCTTTGTTGTACCCTTTTTGAGGAAGAAGCTCACGGTCATAGGTATGATTGGCCATACGCATGGAGTAACAAGAGCCACGAGTCCTCCTACGAATCCGAGGAAGAATATGTACCAGAGCGGATTATCTGTAGCATTTGCATTACCACCCTTGTCAAATGCACTGAGCTTGTCGATGACAGGTGTCCAAAGTGCATCAACAGATGTTTCCTCTGTCACACTGTCGGCTTCGGTTGCCGCATCAACAACTGTATCAGATGGAACAACTGCTTCCGCAACAGGCTCTTCTACCTTAGCATCAGCGCTTTCAGCTTTGTCAACGGCCTTGGCTGCCTTTACTTCGCCATCGAACTTGAAGTCATGTGATGTAGGCGGAATACAGTTCTGATCATTGCAAGCACCGAACTGAAGATAGCCTTCAACATCGTATTTGCCACCAGTAAGAACTACTTTCTGTGTGAATGTGGCAGAATGTTCAAAGAAATATACGTCTGCACCAAACATATCCTCATATCGTTTGATAGGAGCAGACGCAGGCTTGAGAGCACCATCGAGACGTGCGCCCGAAATCTTTTCGATGTTGATAGTAGCTGGTGTAGGACCATCTTCAACCACCTGAGTGGAATATACATGCCAACCACTCTCAATTGTAAGCTTGAAAGTAATCAATGCCTCAGTTGCACTTGTCTCCTTAATGGTACTTGTTACCTTGACAGGATTAGAGAACTGGGCAGATGCGACAGCAAAGGAAATAACTGCCAATAAAGTCAAAAGGACTCTTTTCATTATTGTTTATGTTGTGTTATTATTTGTTTCTTGTCCATCATTTAAAAATGCGCTGCAAATGTACTGATTATTTTTGGGATGAATAGACAAATAGGACGATTATTTGCAATAGCAAAGGCAAAAATGGACATATCATCCAACAAGTGTTCATAATCGCCACTACAAAACATAAATAGCAGAGTCAACACATCGACTAAAACAATGCAGATATCGGCTATTAAAAAACGACACATGGACATAGTACATCATATAAATATTTAGTTAAGTAGGTGTGCATAATTATTTTTACAATCCTTGCACCGCCAACTTATATATACTGAGTATCGCATATCCGTCTGACTACACATAAAGATGCAAAAAAGAACCTGCATGAACACAGGTTCTTCTTCGCAATTAGTATTTTGTTTCTAACGAATGACAATCTTGTGGGATGCACTATTGCCTGAAACATCAAGTACCCTGACTACATACACACCGCTTGCAGAGGCTGGCATTGTAATGGTAGCATATGTTCCGTTCAATGTTTTCTGAAGGGCAGTTCTGCCTGAGAGAGCAACGACAGACACGGACTTGAGTGTATTATCAGACTTAATATTGACGACACCATTTCCTACGTATGATATTGCGATGCCAGAGTCTGATGTCATGTCAGCTATAGTCTCGATACCTGTATAGAACTTATCTGGAGTCATATATCTGAAAACATCTGACTGACAGATATTGCTTGCTCCCGGTGTCATCTTGTTCATAGTGAAGAGTGCAAGACCAGCTTCAGGATAACGTCCAAACGACTGTGTACCCTCATGTTCAACATAAGTGAGTGTATCGGAAAATGCTACGGCATCACCGTTATACATGGTAACCATCACACTACCCTCCTCATCACTGAGTTTGAAGTTTGTATGAATATCTGCTCCAATGATATCCTTCTTGTCACACCATATCACCTTGAATCCATGAGCAGGTATAATGGTGTTGAGCGTCAGATTATCCACAGGTATCTGGAACTTCTGTTCCATCTCGATATTGTCTGTAACGTACATTCCAGCAATATTTATGTCTGCGTCAGTTGTGTTGTACAGCTCTATCCAGTCACTCTTCTTGAAATAGTCACTAACATACACATCGTTTGCTGCGCTTACCTCATTGATGACCACTGGTTTCTGGTGCTGACCTACCGCAGCAAGTTCTGCCTCATCCATCTTGACCCAGTTGGCAACATAACGGTTGGAAGTAGCAGTAAGAGTAAAAGACAACTCGCCTTTAGTGATATCACCGCCTGAGAACATTGACCATCCAAGGAACTTATAACCCTCAGGAGCAGAAGTAGAAATAGTGACATCATCATAAACCTTTCCGCTGTAATATCCGTATGGAACCTCAACATCATTGATGAAAATCTTAGCCTCAGGAATATTTGTGGATAGGTTGGCTGTACGCTCCTTCTTAATCTTCATCTTTGAATAAGATTTAAGATAAGAATACTTGATATTGTTGTTATCCTGAGAATACTTGTTCTTAATACTGTTGTAGCTATTATCACAGCTTTCACCAGTGAGCGACATTCCCTGATTCATATACTTACGCATTTCATCAAGGATAGGCTTTGTGAACTTAGGATTGAACACAGAACCAGCCACAACACAATATGTGTCAATGAAACGGCGGCGGAACGAATCGTTCTCAAGCATATTGAGGAAGATAGGCACAAGCTTAATCTCTGCCGTAATGCGACTACCGTTCTTCCAAGGAGTACGGCTATCGCCCCTGAGGTTATCAAACATATATGTACGCTTCTGTTCAAACATAGTGAACGGAGAGCCACCCAACTGTTCATAGAGGTCAAGGTCAAAGAGTACAAAGTGGAACTTGCCGTCATCCACAGAGCGGAATGCCTTAACATTGTTCTGAGGCCAGTCTCTATTACAAATAAAGAACTCTACAGCCATATAATTGATGAACTCATCAATATCAACAAGCTTGTCAATTTCTGCATATATTGCAGGGTCAGCAGCCGAAGCAGACAATTCGTACCAGCGATTGTAGGCATCAGGAGTGCCAACCTTCTGCACATAACCAGAGTCTGGCGACATCTCAAACTGGTCTATATCGTCAGTATCATAACCATAGTTGGAATAAGCATAATGCTTGTTGTTTGGCTCACGCATATTGAGCACATACTGATACTTACCATTTATGAAGATATGGCATGGCTGCCAAGCTTGAGTGTTTACATTTAGACCAGACCTACGTACAATCTCTTGAAGTGCAGGGTCAACAAAACGACACACATTGTCATTGCCACCATTACGTATTTGGAGAGCCTTGTGACGGATATTAGGCTTACTGTCGAAGAAAGCATAATCCATCGTATTGAGCCCCATATAGTATTTATTGGCTTTCAGCTTGAAAGAATGAGGTTCCCATGCTCGGCTCCATCCTCCACAAGTAGAGACATCAACCTCCTGACTGAGTACATACTCACCATCGGCAGTAATGTACTCAAAGTTAGCTGGACGATCCCAGTCAGCATTCCAATTACGAGGAGTTTCTATTCCATTACCAGGACGGCCGTATTTACCACCAGCAACAAAGATTCCGTAGTCATAGCCATAAAAGTTGGGTTCGTCAGTTACCACACTGATTACAGGGAATACATAACGTTTATCCTTCAAAATATATGTCCTTGTTACGACATCACTATTAAGATAACCGTCCTTGAATGCTACAGCACGGAATGGTACACTCGTCTTGATTTCAAAGTCTGTATCAACCACATATTGTGTACCATTATAACGTGTAGGAACAGAGCCATCAGTTGTTACACTAACGATAGTTCCCTCTGGTACATGAAGGGTTACATTCTTGGTACCTGTAAAGAAACCTCCATCCTCAGAAAACGAAGGAGCAGGCACACGCTCTTCGCCAAACAAGTAACTATACTTTTCTATATCAAGCATACTATTCATAGTAGGCCATGCACATGAACGCCACTTGTCTGTATTGAGGTCTCTCACATAAGAAGTACGAGCTACAGCCTGTGGATAAGCCACACTGTCAATCACAGCCTTACCATCAGTTACATAAATAGTACCACCTGTGTATGAGAGTTTGAAATCAATCATATCTGGTGCAAAAACACCGTCATAATGATCAAAGCCAATTGTACGGAAGCCAAAAGGATCAATAAGATTATTGTTTCCAAGATAATCATTCTTGAGCTTTACAGCTGCCTTCTTGAGATTGGTCTTGTCATCAGTCACATATATTCCATCAAGTTTGACATAATCCTCTGTCATATTGCATAGTTCAATCCATGAACCATAGTTACCAGACACATCAAGTACCCAATCAAGATTTGAAACAAGTACCTCAGATATCTTGATATTGTTCTTGTTGGCAATGACAGGAGACTTAACCACTAAATGATAAGAACCTTGCACACCACTTCCGTCAAGAGCCTTGAGAATAATATCAGCCTCACCTTCAGTAAGTCCAGTCACCTCACCGTTGGCATTGACAGAAGCCACCTTTGGATTGGTTGATACCCATTCGTACTTGGCTAATGTTACTTTCTCTGGTGAAATCGTAAAATCATTATACACAACTGCATTAGGCGCAATCCTTACTATGCTATGTTCAAAAGTAATGCTCTTGTGGAAGGCAAGAGACCCCTTATACTCAAGTTTTATACCACCGAACACAAATAGTCCTGCGGAATTATTTGTATTAACAATAGGTTCTACATACAAATGTTCATCATCAGCAGCATCAAACTCGACCACTTTCGTATAGTAGCCTTCCTTGAACCATTTAACAGCAGCATTAACACTATTAGGGACATAGTATGTGCCACCCACCTTCACATCAGAGTTATCAAGTTTCTCCGTACGAGCACATGACGATGCACAAGGAATCTGGAAGGAGTGTTCCGCTCCACTGTAATAAAGGACATAATTGGCACTGACATTTGAGTATGAGCCAGATTTATAATTTGTCCAGTCATTGTTTGCGCTACCATTACGATAATAACCATAAACCGTAAGACGATAGTGTCCAGCAGACAAGCCACTCGTAACATCATATGTCAAGACATAGTTTCCCGTGTTCCATGCCACAGCACCATCCGTCTTCTGCGAAGGGCCAGAGAACAAAAACCATGGCTCAAGTTTTCCTTGACTGAAATTAGGATTACTAAAGTAGAACTTTGTAACATCCGTCCACTCTTGTGCATTTGCCATTAATGCAAAAGTGAGAAGCAATAAAGATAAAATTCTTTTCATTACTGATTAAGCCTAAAAGTAGTTAACCAATGATTCGATTAATTGTAGGCTACAAAGATACGTTTTTTCTTTAACAAGCAAAAAAAATCACAAACTTTTATATGCGTCAACGCATATTATTTACACATATCCTATTTATAAGTAGGTGTGCATAATTATTTTTACAATCCTTGCACCGCCTACTGCGCATCTTCAACGCCTAAAAACAATCGAGTAGGAGTCACTACACTCATTTATTTTATGCGCTGAACCTACATCATTAATCAATACAATCATTA
>JAFYAT010000021.1 GCA_017540585.1 Bacteroidaceae bacterium
AATGCACAGATACGCCGATTTTGAGGTTTGCAAAAGTTAAAAACGTTAAATCTTCTTCTTTTTTAGCTTCTTTAGAATGCACGTCATCACTTTTCTACCGTTTAACACGTAAATAGTTGAAATAAAGCGGTTTGCAAATACGCCGGCTGCTCTAGTCTCACATCTCTTACTATACCTAATTGCGTGACAAGCATCGGAATCTCCGCTTTCAGTAAGTGCTCTGGCCTCACATCTCTCTCTATTCCAAATAGCGTGACAAGCATTGGCTCAAATGCTTTTGGTAACTGCTCTGGTCTCACATCTCTCACTATATCAAATAATGTAAACATAGAAAAGACTTCTTTCAAAGGCTGCTCAATTGTAGAAGTATACATGAATATCGTCAATTATGCAAAAGCTAATAATATTGTAGATGTCCTAACCCCTACAAAGTATTTTTATGGTGGAGAAGAATTAAAGGGAGCAATCGAAATTCCTGATAATGTAACGGAATTAGGGGATAAAATTCTAAAATCTGCAAAAAATATAACAAGTGTTATTATTCCAAATAGTGTGACAAGCATTGGAACTGAGGCTTTCTCTGGCTGCTCAGGTTTAACTTCCATTACAATTCATAAAGACATGCAAAGTATTGGAAGTGGCGCTTTCAATGGCTGCAAATTGTCATCCATAACCGTTAAGGCAACGTCAGTACCGAAACTTGGACAAGATGTTTTTTCTCTTCAGTCTCTTTATCATTCTACATTGTTAGTACCAAGAGGTACATGGTATGATTATGCATACGATGACAAATGGTATGCTTTCCATACAATACGTGAGACAATGTTTGCAGCTGATGACGTGTCTGAGGCTCGCACATTCACAATCAAGGCTTCGGATGCAAACAGCTATCTCTGCTATGACAAGGTGAACGAGGTGCTTGGAACTGTGAACGTGGAGGGACTTGATGTGGATGAGCCAAACAATGCGTGGATGTTGACTACAGTAGATGGCAAGCAGTACATCTATAATCTTGGTTCAAAGAAGTTCCTTGCGGTAGCAAAGAACAATGCGAAGGCAAGACGTGTGGCATCTGACGGCACACAGTTCGTTCTTACTGATGAGCCTACGCCTGTGACTCTGAGCAATGGTGAGGATGGCATAAGCGTGGATGGTGCTGGCGAGTTCTATTTCGTCATCAACAACTATCTCAACATTGACAACTCTGTCGCTTCAAAGATTGAGGAGGCAACGGGTATCAGTCAGCTTACTACAGACGAGCGTGCAGCTTCTGCTTACAATCTCAATGGTCAGAAGGTGAATGATGACTATCGTGGTATCATCATCAAGAACGGCAAGAAGATTTTCACAAAGTAAAGGTGTAACCAATAGATAAAGATTGGGTTCTTCAAGAATCATCGTGATTCGAGAAGAACCCTTTTTTTGTCTGTACAGTTAAACCTGTATTGCTGTTTTATGCCGCCAAGCGGCCAGTTAGAACTTAGCGAAGCGGTCTCACTGACCAACGGGAAGTAAAAACATGGTGAAAACCAAAGAAAACATGTTTTTTCTTGTTTTTGTTCTGTTTACTTCCCGCTGGTCAGTGAGAAAAGTTCTTTAAGGTTTTTCTAATAGGCACCTTAGTGCAAAAAAAGTAACCGTACAGGTCGTTCTTTTATGTCTGTAATTGCCATAAATAAGACTGCTGAATAGTTGCATGAAACGTGTAATTGCGTTAAAATATCTTATTTCTTCATACTTGACGGTGAAAAGGGAACGATGTTCGACGAAAAAGCGTATCTTTGCATCATTATTTACAGAATAGAAGAAATGAAAGATAAAAAACTTGTTATTCTTGCCACCGTGGTGGCAGTACTTGTGGTAGGTCTCGGTGTTATGGCGTACCTGCTTATTGATGGAAATATAGAACGACAGCAGTTGCAGGAACTTGCTGAACTTGATAAGCAGGAGATGGAACAGCAGTACAAGGATTTCGATGCCCAGTACGGTGAACTCCAGAAACAGATACGCAACGACTCACTCATAGCTCAGATAGAGGAAGAGCGTCGTCACACACAGGAACTCCTTGAGGAACTGGAACGCACAAAGTCAACTGACGCACGTGAGATAGCACGCTTGAAGAAGGAGATTAACACTCTTCGTCAGGTTCTTCGCAACTACATCATGCAGGTTGACTCTCTTAACCGCATCAACGAGGCTCTGACAAATGAGAATGCCGAGATGAAGAATCAGGTTAATCAGGCTAACAACCAAATTTATTCTCTCTCATCAGAACGTAACGCATTGAAGGATAAGGTCAACATCGCCGCACAGCTTGATGCCACAGGTTTCTGGGTAAGTCCTAAGAACAAGCGTGGCAAGGAAGCATCAAAGGCTAAGGACTGCAAGAAGCTTGCATTCGGATTCACAATCGTAAAGAATGTGACAGCACAGAATGGAGAACGCATTATCTACGCTCGCATCCTCAAGCCAGACAATAGTGTGATGGGCAAGAAAGGTTCATTCACCTACGAAGACACTCCAGTGGAATACACTGAGAAGAAGTTTGTTGAGTATAACGGCGAGGAAATGAAAGTGACCATGTACTCTGACATTGACGAATTCCTTGAGGCTGGAACATACAAGGTTCTCGTGTTCTGTGACAGTCAGATGATTGGACAGACAACTTTTACGCTGAAGTAAGTTTGTGAGTTTGTAAGTTTTTGAGTTTTTATGTTTTTGTTGCAATGTGTGTTTACGAGAATATGAAAAACTCATCATCGTGAGAACTCAAAAACTTAAAAACTTACAAACTCAAAAACTAAAAAACTCTCTCCCGCGAGAACATAAAAACTCAAAAACTTAAGAACTTATAAACTTAAAAAACTAACTCACCATGATCGTCTCTCCTTCTCTTCTCTCTGCCAACTTTGCAGACCTGAAGACTGACATAGACATGATAAACCGTAGTGAGGCAGACTGGCTTCACCTCGATGTCATGGACGGCGTGTTCGTACCGAACATCAGTTTCGGATTCCCAGTGTTGGAGGCTGTTGCCAAGATTTGCACAAAGAAACTGGACGTGCATCTCATGATTGTCGAACCTGCCAAGTTCATCCCGCAGGTGAAGGCTCTCGGTGCATATATGATGAACGTACACTACGAGGCTTGTCCTCATCTTCATCGTACCATTCAGCAGATACACGAAGCAGGAATGAAGGCAGCAGTAACGCTAAATCCTCACACTCCAGTATGTTTGTTGGAGGACATCATCCGTGACGTGGACATGGTACTTCTCATGACTGTAAACCCTGGTTTCGGAGGTCAGAAGTTCATTGAGCATTCTATAGATAAGGTTAAGGCTCTCCGTGAGATGATTACCCGTACTGGCAGTAAAGCACTCATAGAGGTTGACGGAGGAGTGAATGGTGACACAGGCAAGCGTCTTGCCGAAGCAGGCGTTGATGTCCTCGTTGCTGGTAGCTACGTGTTCGGAGCTGAAAAGCCAGAAGAGAGAATATCATTGCTTAAAAACCTTTAAGAAAAAAAGAAGATTCACACCCTCTGTTCCAGATGGGGTCAAAACATAAATGATATGAAAAAAATTACTTATACAGCACTTATGCTTGTGTCTGCATTCTCGGTGATGTTCAGCATGTTCTCGTGCAACGACTATGAGACATACGCAGACAAGAAGAAGAGTGAGAAAAAAGCGATAGAGCGATTCCTCGCTGACAATAACGTGTGTGGACATATCAATGTGATAAGTGAGGCACAGTTCCGTGCGCAGGACAATACAACCAATGTGGATAACAACGAGTATGTGCTCTTTGAGGATGACGGAGTCTATATGCAGATTATCAATCGTGGTACAGGCAGAACTTTCCCAGAGATGTCCAAAGACTTTGCTGACAGTACTGTCAACAAGGTTGTGCTCTGCCGTTTCACTGAGTACGACATCATGTCGGGTGATACAACCAACAGCAACTTTGGAGTTGTCGGTAATGTGGTTGACAAGATGCTTATCAATTATTCGCACCTCAGCCGCTCGTATAGTGGTTCGTTTACTTCTGGTATGATGTACAATATGAATGCCAGCAGTTCTGTTGGCAATGGCGTTGCTGTTCCATCAGGATGGATGAAACCATTCGACGTTGTACGTCTTTCACGTGGTATCGATGACCTTGCACATGTACGTATCATCGTTCCTCACAGCTCAGGAACAAGCAATGCTTCGTATTACGTTCATCCTTATTACTACGATATAACTTATCAGTTAGGAATTTAGGGGGGGCCACCCCGACCCTCCAGAGGGAGGGGGAAAAGGGAATGGAACGCAATTCTGAATTTTGAATTATTAATTTTTAATTTAAGAAAATGTCTTTAATCAAATCTATTTCGGGTATTCGTGGAACCATCGGCGGTAAAGCTGGCGATGGACTCAATCCACTTGACATAGTAAAGTTTACATCAGCTTACGCAACACTTATACGTCGCACAACAAAGGTTCAGAGCAATAAGATTGTCGTAGGTCGTGATGCACGTATCTCTGGCGAGATGGTAAAGAACGTTGTGTGTGGAACACTCATGGGTATGGGATTCGATGTTGTCAATATCGGTCTTGCCTCTACTCCAACAACTGAGATTGCCGTAACAATGGAAGGTGCCTGTGGTGGTATCATCATCACAGCAAGTCACAACCCTCGTCATTGGAACGCCCTCAAGCTTCTCAATGAGAAGGGTGAGTTCCTCAATGCAGTTGAGGGTAATGAGGTTCTCCGTATTGCAGAGGCTGAGGATTTCGACTATGCTGATGTTGACGGACTCGGTAAATATACAGAGGACAACACATACGACCAGAAGCACATAGACCTTGTTCTCGGTCTCAAACTCGTTGATGTTCCAGCAATCAAGGCTGCAAACTTCAAGGTAGCATTCGACTCAATCAACTCTGTTGGAGGCATCATCCTTCCTAAGCTCTTCAAGGCACTCGGCGTGAACGATGTCACAGCACTCTATGACGAGCCAACTGGTGACTTCCAGCACAACCCAGAACCACTTGAGAAGAACCTCTCAGACATCATGTCGCTCATGGCAAAGGGTGGTAAGGATGTTGCATTTGTAGTTGACCCTGATGTTGACCGTCTCGCATTCATCTGTGAGGATGGTAAGATGTACGGTGAGGAATACACTCTCGTTACTGTTGCCGACTATGTTCTCAAGCATACTCCTGGCAATACTGTCAGCAATCTCTCATCTACTCGTGCTCTCCGTGATGTCACTCGCAAGTACGGAATGCAGTACAACGCTGCTGCCGTAGGTGAGGTGAATGTGGTAACAAAGATGAAGGAGACCAACACCGTTATTGGCGGTGAAGGCAATGGCGGAGTCATCTATCCTGAGGCTCACTACGGTCGTGATGCCCTTGTGGGTATTGCACTCTTCCTCTCTCACCTTGCTCACGAACGTCAGCAGAAGCCAGGGCTTACTGTTAGCCAGCTTCGTGCTACTTATCCTGAGTACTGCATTGCCAAGAATCGTATTGACCTTGATGCAAGTACCGATGTTGATGCTATCCTCGCTAAGGTCAAGGCAATGTACTCTAATGAACCGGATACAGAAGTGAATGACATCGACGGTGTAAAGATTGACTTCCCTGACAAGTGGGTTCATCTCCGCAAGTCAAACACAGAACCAATCATCCGCGTTTATTCTGAGGCAAGCACAATGGAGGCTGCTGACGAGATTGGTAAGAAAATCATGGACGTTGTTTACTCTATGAAGTAAACGTTACAATAATCATAAAAAACAAAAACGACTGGTACATTTTTTGTGCCAGTCGTTTGTTGTTATTTTTGCAGGAAATTGCCGTAGCTTTTCCGATAGATGACTTCGCCATCTTCTTTTACTTCTACGACATAAAAGTATTTGAATTCAACTTTTGAGTTGTTTATCATGTCTTCTGCGAGAGAGCATGCGTTAAGAACAACACTTCTCGATGGTGAGTAAATTTTATTGTACCCATAACCGCATACTAACTTGTCATAAGAATAAGCTTTCTGATAAGCGGATTGGATAGTGTAAAGTTCGTTACCTGTTGTACATACACAATCTATATGTGTAATGTATTCGTGTACTTCATCGTCCTTGCATGATGTTACAGATGCGCATAGGCAGATTAATAATAAATAGTAAGCAAATCTTTTCATTCTGATTTTTGTTTTGTTAATAATATAGAGTGTAATTCGTGGGCGAGAAAAAATCACCCACACGAATTCTTGTAGAACCAGATGAGAAATATTTATGAAAGTCTTTCTTGATACGAATGTCATAATTGATTTCTATGCATAGCTCTGTGTCCTCTTAGACCTCTGTGTTGAAGAACGAAATTCCTCGTTTATATCCCAGACTGTTTCAAGTATCATTCCTTTATCATCAGTCTTCCTCCGATAATCATGGTCGTGAGGGCGATTGCTGCTATGGCGATGTAGGCAGTGATGACCGTTGTGCCTCCTCCGTCAAGGGCACTTGTGGTGTGCGTCTTTATCAGGACCATTGCGAGCGTGTTGTTTATCGTGTGTAGTATGAGAGAAGGATAGATGCTGCGTGACTTCATGTATAGCCAACCCGTTGCAAGACCGAAGAGCGTTACTGGCAGGAACTGCGTAATGCTCCAGTGCACCAGCCCGAAGATGAATGCGGAAATGCCCAGTGCCACCCACTTGTTCATACCTTCTTTTATGAGGTTGCCCTGTATGCCAGCCCTGAAGATACATTCCTCTACCAATGGTGAGAATACTGCCATGTAGATTGTAAGCAGGATGCCGTAGTCACGTCCCATGTCGTCATAATCTGATGGTGCCCACAGATGAGTCCATGAATCTTCAAAAAGGTAGTAGAATACGAACATGCTCATGGCCGTGAGTAACGCATATCCCCAGCGGATGCCCCCCGTGCGCAGATTGTCTCTCTTCCTGATTATGCCCGTCTGGAACAGGAACACTATAATGATGAGTGTTGCAAGGATGTACACTGTTCCCAATACTTCTGGCGAGCGCATTATACTCCTGTGCTCCTCTGTATATTCTCCCGTGAGTATTGCCGTGATGAATTTTGGATCGTAGAATA
Organism: Bacteroidaceae bacterium; assembly: GCA_017540585.1. Taxonomy (GTDB): domain Bacteria; phylum Bacteroidota; class Bacteroidia; order Bacteroidales; family Bacteroidaceae; genus Minthosoma. Next base: position 7,108 of record JAFYAT010000021.1, read on the forward strand.
TCAATGCAAACTGTGCGAGGAACTTTGTTATCAAGTTGACTGAATAGAAAGTGAATATGGCAACTATTGCCTTTAGGTACTTGTGCATAATGCGATTCCGTTTTTTGTTGACGTCAGTTGTTGATGGCTTTTAGTCAGCCTGTAGAAAAGTGTTGCAAATATACTTCAAAGTGTTTGGATGGCAAAATAATGTGTTCGTTTTTTCTGTTTACTTCTTTGATTTGCTCAATCGACGGCTGTGAAATTTCAATCGGTGCATTGTCTTTCTTCACTTGCTGTTCATTTTCCCTTAGTTTCTCTTAGGATTCTCCGAGTTTCTGTTCGTGTTTGTAGGGAAAGTGTAAGGGAATTGTAAGGTAGTGCTGATTACGGGCTGTGAGCTTGGCGGTTGTTGTGAGGTGTTGTCTGCGAATAACACGAATGCCGTTCGGCTTCATGCCGTTGTATCAGATTCGTGAAATTGGCTACGCCGAGCTAAAGGTTCGTAATTGCACGAGCAATTCTTCGTGTAATGGAAACAGCCGAGAACCACCAATTTCGTGCAAATTAGTGTAATTCGTGGTTAATGAAATACCCCGTAAAGCGCTTGCTAAATATCTACAAGACCGTTGCGGAATGCGTATATGACGACTTCCGTTGTACTGTTGACCGACAGTTTGTGGAAGATGTTTGTCTTTGTATTGTCCACTGTCTTGGTGCTTATGCCAAGTTTTTCTGCAATCTCCTTGTACTGGAGTCCTTGACATGACAAGGTTATTATCTCCAATTCACGAGGCGTGAGGACTTCCGTCTTCAGTTGTTTGCCGACCTTTACGCGGTCGATGAGTGACTGCATGCTTGTGCCAAACCAGCAACCTCCATTGAGGATGTTGTGTATTGCCTCGATGATAATCTGTGGATTTGCATTCTTTGATACGAATCCGGAGATACCGATGTCGAGCAATGGTATGAGCATTGACTCTGTAAAATAGCCAGATACAATGAGTATCTGGGTGTTTGGACTCAGACGCTTTATCCATTTTATGTGTTCTGGAGTGTCAAGGTCCGGCATCACAAGGTCATGAACCACAATGTCGGGTTGCTCTGCCTTTACAACATTGAGTGCAACCTCACCGTCTTGTACGGAAGGCAGCACGGTTATCTCCTCTTCTTTCTGAAGATAGGCTTCAAGTCCCATACAGAAGATGGGATGGTCGTCGATTATCAGTATCTTCTTCATACGAATGCGATTTTGAATGAAGAGCCTTCGCCTTCTTTACTGTCAATTGCCAATTTATATCCGCACAGACGTATCATGTCTCTTACGATTGACATGCCTAAGCCGCTTCCCGGTTCGCCTTTTGTTCCGTTCTTGTGTGTCCACTTCTTTCCGTCACGCAGGTTCTGCAATGTCTCTGCATCCATGCCTGTTCCGCTGTCTCTGACTTCAATGTGGTCCTTGTCGTATCGTATGGTGATGGTGCCTTCTTCAGGAGTGAACTTGATGGCATTGCTCACAAGGTTGCGCACCATGCACTTCACGCAGTTGCGGTCGGCATTTACGGTTGTCGTGTCATCTCCTTCGAGGATGATGCTGACGTTCTTCTCGTTGGCAGTCTCACGATGGCTGTCAATAGCTTCGTTGATTACATCTGCAAGTGACAGGTTTGCGAGATTGACCTGTACCATGCCTGAACGCTGGAGACGTGACCACAGGAGCAGGTTGTCAAGAAGCGATTTGAGGTTGTCGCTCTGCTTTGCGAGCATCGTTGTCTGTTGTGATGGGTTGAGGTCAGCAACGAGCTTTGACAGCATGTTGATGTTGGCTGCTGTGCCAGACAGGTCGTGTGAGATGACGCTGATAAGTCGGTCTTTCACACGGTTTGCCTCTTCCACTTTCTTGCGTGAGTGGTAGTCCCTGATCCATCCCATTACTGCTACGAATGAGAGAACGCAGAACATTGACAATATTATCAGGATATATTGCTGGCGTTGTTGCTGCATCTCTATGAGGTTCTGCTGATGCTCCAGTTCCGCATCCTTCTGCAGACTTTCGTATTCCACATTGAAGCGCTCTGTCATAAGCTCGTTCTCATTCGATGTGATACTGTCATGGAGTGCCATTGCCTCGGCCATATATTTCTTAGCCTTTTGCGGGTCTTTCTCCTTTAATGCCAAAAGACTAAGGATGCTTTTGCGGATTTTTATGTTTCCTGTGATTTCCGTCAGTTTCAATGCTTCTTCGTATTGTCCTGTATGTTGAAGACATACGGATAGTGAATTGTAGTTCTGGGTCTGGCGGAATACCCCTGCTGCCACATTGTACAATTTCATTGCCTTGACAGAATCTTGCATGCCCCAATAGTTGTCTGCTATCTGACACAATCTGACAGCCATCTTGTCGGCATTACCAGTGATAGAGTCGAGTCTGAAAGCTTCTTTTGCATATTTCAAGCCTAAGTCGTACTTCTTCATGGCTTGATACACGTCGCTTGCCTTGCCTAAGCGTATTGCGAGCTTGGCTGGCTTGTTCAACTGACGTTCAATGTTTATGGCACGAAGAATATATTTCTCTGCTTTTTCTGGTTTGTTGTCCAGCAGATAAATTGATGCTATATTATTAAGTGTGGATGACATGTTGGCTTTGTCACCCGAAGCACTGTCTATGTCATAAAGTCGCTTGGCGTATGTAACAGCCTTGTCAAGGTCGCCAATATACTGATATGCACAGCAGAGATATGAATAGCATGAGGCAAGAACTTCCATGTCCTTTATCTTTTCTGCTGATGTGACTCCTAACTTGCTGAAACGGATGGATTTTGCATAGAAAGAATGGTCGTAGAGATAACTGCCGTAGGTGGAGTATAGATTTGCGTCTATATACTCCTTTGCGTCGCCTTTGGTGAATACTGTAAGCGTATCTTCGTAGTCTCCGTAGATATTCTCATACAGACAGTTTGCAGCTGAAAGGTTTCCAGTCTTTTCATAAATCTTTAGCAGGGAATCAAGTTGCTCTATTGTCATTCCTTTGCCAGCATATAGGTTGGAAGGCATGGCAACGTGCAACAATATTATGCATATTGAGGTCAATAAGTTTCTCTTGTTCATCGCAAATGAGTCGTTTATATTATAACAGTTGCAAATGTAGTGAAAAACTCCCGAATGAGAAACAAAAACTTGTGATATTTTGTCTCTGGAACGAAAAGAGTATGTGCTTTCGTCTTCTTTTGCCGTATTTCCCAAATGGAATGTGAATCAGCTTTCTCTCCGTTCATTCTCCGTCGTTTCTCCGTAGATTCTCCGTCAATTCTCCGTCGTTTCTCCGTCCACGAACGGAGAATGTACGGAGATGCATAGAAGATGAATAGGGAATATTCCCTACAAAACGAGAAAAATCATGTGAGGTATTCTTGCTACTCGGATTTTTGCCCTTACCTTTGCATCGTCGAAAGGAAAAATCGACAATCGCAAGTGAATCGAAAAAAATGTTCTACCTCTCCCAAAATGGGAAGGTTTAATTGAAATAAATGGTAGTGTTAAATTCTAAATTAGCCGTATGTGTATGGCTGTTTTTTAATTAAACTAAAAAATTAAATCATTATGAAACATCTTGCTAAGGTTTCATTGGTAGCATGTGCTGCCATGTTCATTTTCTCAAACAATGCAGACGCCCAGTTCGGCGGTCTCAAGAAATTGGCTAAGACAGTAAACAAGACAGTTGAGTCTGCTTCAAAGGCAGTGGATAATGCCACTAAGAAGGTTGATGAGGCAAAGAAGACTGTAGAGTCTGTTGAGGCAGTTGCCAACGATCCAGCAGCAGCTGCTGCAAGTGCTGCAACAGGTACAACTGCTACTCCTGCTGTTCCTGCAACTGCTGCGACACCAGCAACTACAACTACAACAAATAGTGCAGCCGTTCCGGCAGGCATCAACGCTATGGGCTTTGCCACTTATGATCCTAATGCTGCTAAGTCAAAGAAGCAGAAGGAGCTTGAGGAGAACAAGACTAAGATGTGGGAGATGAACAACTACCTCGCAGGTCAAAAGGTAAAGGCTACTAACATCTTCCCAGAGAATAACCCAGTAGATGCTGCAACTATCTATGAGTGGGCAAAGAATTTCAAGGATAAAGCTACTATCGCCAAGATTTCTGCTCAGGTCAAGGACGAGGAGGCATTCAACGATCGTAAGCGTAAGGCTGGTGATCTCCAGAAGGGTCGTAAGATTGTTGATATTCTCTTTGACAACACAGACTGGCAGATCAGACGTGACAAGTATGATGTCATCACAGGACGTTACATCGGTGCAATCGTTGTATTCGAGCTTGCTTCTGGTTTCACTGTAGTAGAGGAATACAATGTTGCTGCCAACTATGAGGGTGCTGGCAAGTATTCAGACAACCTCAAGATTGAGCTCCGTTACCTCCCAGGCAACTCAGAGTACTATGGCCACATCGTTTACAAGCAGTGGATGGTAACTGACTGGGAACACAAGAAGTAAATTGTCCCTTTTGAATGAAATAGTTCAACTTCCGTAAAGAAGTAAAGAGGAGTAAACTTTACTCCTTTTTACTTCCTTAACATCCCTAATGAAGCAAGTTGAAAACTTGCGAAACAAAAACGCTACCTCAGGGTAGTACGATTAAGAAAAATGACTTCTACATGATTTGTGTGTGCGTGACTTTTTAACCACGAATTACACGAATTTTCACTAAACTGGTAACTCGTCGGTATTTTCATTACACGAAGAATTGCCCGTGCAATTACGAACCTTTAGCTCGACGTAGCCAATTTCACGAATCTGGTACAACGACATGAAACCGAATGGCATTCGTGTAATTCGCTGACAACACGGGTTGTCTTTAGTGAAATTATACAAGAGGACTTGAAAGTTCGTGCTCATTCGTGTTATTCGTGGTCGAAGAAAAAAATCGTCCACACGAAATCTTGTAGAATCAGAAAAATGACTTCTCAAAATTAATACTTTATTGTAATTCTACAAATAAATCATTTTTATCTATGAAGATTTTTACATTTAAGCAGGGAGGCTTCACCGCTTTCTTGCGAGCAACATTACTGCTTGTTATGATGTTCACATCTTCCGTGACATTTGCTGAATATTCATTCCCTGCATATATCTCCGATTTGAAACTTATTGGCGGTACGGAGAAAGAAACAGCAGAATTGTTGAAGAAATATAAGGCAGAGGGATGGACTTGTACAAATTATGACTTGAATTATGGTTGCAAATCAAGCGCAGACCGTATCTATCTGTTGTATAAGTCAACAGTCTTTGCAAGTACTAATGGCGGTTTTGTTACTGACCTAATTATTCATAATGATAAATGGAAGGAGACAATTCAAAATGACGGTCGTACATATTATGCTGTGCCATACGAAGGTGGTAAGCATTTCGTAAAAGTTCATGGCGACCTGAATAGTAATGCAGGTGGTGGTGATTATCACTTGTATTACACTAAGGAAAATTTTCCTAATAAGAAGGTCGTTGATGATATCCGTATATATGCAACTACGGAAAAAGATGTTGACTTGCTCCCTCTCCTAAGAGAATATGAGGTATGTGGCTGGAATTTGAATGGTGGCTGTAAGGGCTGTAAGACTAAACTCTTTCTCTACTGGAGAACTCAAACAAAAGTGAATAGACCTGAGACTTCTCAGTTATTTTATAATAGCCTTGTCTATAATGGTGAATCACAGACACTCATTAAGCCTAATATTGTGGCTAAAAATGGGTGCACATTGATGTTTGAGGTTGATGATAAAGACCGAATGTATTCTCCTGAAATTTATACTTCTGACGTAAATAAGATTGTTGCCAAGGAAGCAGGAAACCATACTGTATATGTATATGCTAAAGGAAATGAATATGGTGTCGAGTCTGGGGTGGCTTCATATACTGTAAAAATAGCTAAGGCGTCTAACACAAGAGCATATATTAATGTGCCAGATGATCATCAAATACATTGCGTTCGTAATATTCTGTCTTCATTACCTCTTGAGAATAATCTTAGTACTGGTAAAGTGACATACAAATTCCGTCGAGGTCAAAACGGAGAATATACTACAACGCTGCCAGACGATTGGTCGCAATATTGGGTAACGGCAACTGTTGCCGGTGATAACAATTGTGAAGAGTACACAACAAGTCCGAATTATATTGATATATATTTCTGGGAGGGTCATGGAACAAGCGAGAGTCCATATCTTATCAAAACTGTTGAGGATCTGAATGTCCTTTCTGAAACATTAAGAGGAAAGTATTGGTGGAGGGATTCTTATTTCCGCATGGAAAATGATATTGCGTTTAGTGGCAAAAATAATTTCGATCCGATAGGTAGAACCTCTTATTTTATGGGAAATTTTGATGGTAATGGTAAAACTATCTGTGGAATTGATGTGGATGCTCCAGACTCGTATTATTGTGGTTTGTTTGGCAGGATTGGAGAATATGCAACAGTCAAGAATGTTACACTATCTAACTGTAAGTTTAACGCATTATTTTATTGTGGTGGTATTGTTGGATATTGCGATAACGGCAAAGTAGAAAACTGTGTTGTTAAAGATGTACAAGTTACTGCAAACTCATGTAGTTGTGGCGGTATTGCCGGATGTAGCAAAGATGGTTCTGTCACAAATAATACAGTTAAGAATGTAAGTATAAGTTCTGCAAATTATGCAGGAGCTATTTGTGGGGAAAAAACAGTAAATGCGTCATTTAGCAATAATTATTACATAGATTGTAATGTTGACAAGTGGGGTAATATCGCAACTTCCAATATTGGATGTCACAGCGTGGATATTAGCGAGAACAATGGTGCTGTGCAGGTGTATTCGCTTGCATGTCCTAAGACTGTAGAGGCAAGTACAGCGTCAACTTTGACTTATGGTGGAGTAGATTACTATGTGGCAGGAACCAAAATCTTGGTGAAATATACAGGTTCCAAGCCAAGGGAAGGTAATTTTATGATAGATATGTTTGTTAATGGTGAAATCATTCGTGGTGGTAAGTTTGTTATGCCAGCACAGAATGCAACTGTTACGTCAAAAATAGTGTATCTTAACTTCATTTCGCATGATGAAGAAATTACTATTGATGCTAAATCAAGAAAGACAGATAGGAAAAGCGGAAATAAGTTATATGCATCTGGCATAACTGTTAATCTCTCATATACAGAGCCTGATGACAAAATTTTCAAGGGCTATGTGGTTAATGGGGTCGCTATAACTGGCAATTCTTTCGAGATGCCAAATCAATCGGTAACAGTTTCTGCTACTTGGGAACAGCTTTATTCACTTACTTTGAGCGGTAACGTGACAACAAGTACTCCTGCTACAAAGACAGGTGCTGACGGCACTAAGTATTATGCCGTAGGTACTCAGATAGAACTTACAAGTACTGTAGATGGTGAACTTATCAAGAATTTTACAGTCAATGGCGAGGTTGTTACTGGCAACTCCTTCACAATGCCAGCCGAGAATGTTGTGGTAAGCGCATCTTTGGTGCAGAAGAAGTTTGCTGTCAAGCTTGGTGGCAATGATTTGACAAGAGGCTCTGTAACAGGTGATGGTGAATATGTATATGGTTCAACTGTGACTGTCACAGCAACAGCAAAGGATGGTTATGTGTTCGTTGGCTGGATGGACGAGAACGAGAACATCGTCAGCACAGAGGCTTCATACCGTTTCACTGCAACAGACAATCAGAGATTGACTGCCGTATTCAAGGTGGATGAGAGCACAGGCATCAAGACTGTCAACGCTCAGTCAGACGAAGACGTGTGGTACACACTCAATGGTCACAAGCTTGCTGGCAAGCCAATACAGAAGGGTGTATATATCCACAACAACAAAAAGGATATTATTAAATGATAGTCTCAACTTTAGCAAGCGAGTTTTGGTCTCGCTTGCTTAAAGTTGAATAACAAATAAAATTGAATAGACATTTATGAAATTTTTTACTTTTAGGCAGGGAGGCTTCACCGCTTTCTTGCGAGTAGTCTTACTGCTTGTTATGATGTTCACATCTTCCGTGACATTTGCAGATTATAAATTCCCTGCATACATCTCCGATTTGAAACTCATTGGAGGTACGGAGGCAGAGACAGCCGTATTGCTGAAGAAGTACAAGAGTGAAGGATGGACTTGTACGGAGTATGACTTGAATTATGGTTGCAAGTCGGGTGCAGACCGCATCTATTTGTTATATAAGTCAACGGTCTTTGCAAGTACTAATGGAGGCTTTGTTACTGGCTTGATTATTGATACAAGCAGTAAATTTAAGGAGACGATTAAAAGTGATGGACATACATATAAGATAGTTCCATACGAAGGTGGTAGTCATTTTAAGAAATATCATGGTGACCTCAATAGCAATGCTGGTGGTAATGATTATCACTTGTATTACACAAAGGAGAACTTTTCAGACAAGCGCGTCATTGACGATATCCGTATATACGCAACGACTAAAGATAACGACTTTGGCGCTATGCAACAATATAGTTTTTTTGGCTATAATTTGAATGGTGGTTGTAAAAACTGTAATACAAAGATCTATCTCCATTATAGGACTCAGACAAAGGTGAATAGGCCGGAAAATTTGCCAGTGTTCAACACTGATGCTACTTATGGAGGAAATGTGTTGCTTATAAAGTCTGTACCAAAAAACGACTGTGATTTGGAGTTCTGTGTTGATGATGTAAATGGAACTTATACGTCATACATGTATGATGTTCGTGCGAAAACAGTAGGTTATCATACTGTTTACATGGTAGCTCGTGAGAATGAATATGGTGTGAAGTCTGGCGCTTATCCTGTATCTGTGTATATCAACAAATCACCAAACAACCAGGTTACGATGTCTGAGTCCATTGTTGCATACGATCAACAAAATGTTGCATCATATATTCGTTTTACAAATGCAAATCTAAATGATAGCAAAGGAGCTGTGACATACAAGTACTCAACATCAAAGAATGGTACTTTCACAACTACAGTTCCAACTACACCTGGTACTTATTATGTAAAGGCAACAATTGCCGGGGACAATAATTGCTATGAATATACTACCGATGCTGTAGCATTTACGGTTATGGGCTGGCAAGGTAAAGGTACAAGCGAAGCACCTTATCTTATTAAGACAATTGATGATATGAATCTTCTTGCCAGAAATACAAATAAAGGTGTGGACTATAAAGGTAAGTATTTCCGTTTGGAAAATAATATTACATATACAAATAGTGATACTTATGCCATTATTGGAGCTGAAAACAGCTCTTGGTTTGATGGTAATTTTGATGGCAATGGAAAATGTATAAGCGGAATCAATTTCAATTTAAAAGACAAAAGAGTTGTTGGTTTGTTTGGAACAATTAGTTCTTATGCAACTGTGAAGAATTTAACAGTGTCAAATTGTAAATTTACAAGTTCAGGTAGATGTGGCTCAATTGCTGGCTCATCAGATGGTGCAGTTATAAACTGTCATGTAGAAAATGTAGAGGTCACAGGTTCTTCAGAATGTGGAGGAATTGTGGGTGAATATTATGAAGGTATATTTAAGGATAATACTGCGATAGGAGTCATAGTTAATGGCGGCTCAAAGGCAGGTGCTATTTATGGTAACAAGAATCGCAATTATGCGACGCCTGAAAATAATTATTATTTGAACTGCAAATTGGTACGTAAGAATGAAACTAAAACTGAAAAAATAGGCGGTGAATTAGATGATGTCACCAAGAACAATGGTGCAGTACAGGTGTATAAACTCATACGTTCCAATAATGTAGTTACTAAGGCTACACCTGCCATTACATATAATGGTGATAGCTATTACGCTGCTGGTACGCCTATCGAGTTGGACGATAATCTGAAAAAGAAACGTGTCTCATGTCGTTATGGCTTTGCCGTAAATGATGAGGCTATATCTTCTAACTCATTTGTGATGCCAGCAAAGGAGGTGACTGTAAGTCTCAAGGCAGAGCAACTCTATGAAATTGCATTTGAGGAAGGTGTTGTAATAAATACAACTGCGACAAAGACGAGCGGTAGTGGTATAAACTATTATGCTGAAGGAACTCAGGTTGAACTCTCATATACTGAGCCAGATGACAAGGTATTCAAGGAATATGTTGTTGACGGTACTGCTATCACAGGCAATACATTCACTATGCCAAAGGGTAATGTGGCTGTTTCTGCTACTTGGGAACAACTCTACACTCTTACGCTTAATGATGGCGTGACAACATCAACTCCTGCAACAAAGGTAGGAAGTGATGGTACGAAGTACTATTCTGCAGGTACAGAGATTGAACTTACAAGCTCCGTTCCAGATGATTTCATGTTCAAGGGATATAATGTGAATGACAAGTTTGGTTCTGACAACAAGTTCACTATGCCTGCACAGAATACAACGGTAAGTGCATCGCTCGAAGAACTATACACTCTTACTTTTAATGATGGTGTAGCAACAACTACAGCAGCTACAAAGGTTGGTAGTGATGGAACTGCGTATTATAAGGCTGGTGAACGGATAAACTTGACATGCGAAGTGCCAGATGATAAGATGTTAACTGGCTTTACGATAGATGGCTATGTTATCAACTCAACTTCTTTCTCTTTCAGTATGCATGACCATAATGTGACTGTAGGAGCAACTATGGAGCAACTCTATGCCGTAACGTTTGGTGAGGGAGTGTCAACAAGTACCCCAGCAACAAAGGTTGGCAAGGACGGAACAAGCTATTACTCAGCTGGTGTGGAGGTTGAACTCTCATGTACAGTGGAGGATGACGAACTCTTCAGAAAATACATAGTCAATGACGATGAAACTACAAGCTATAAGTTTGCTATGCCTTCACAGAATACAACTGTAAGTGCTGTAATCGAGAAACTCTACACAATCAAGTTGAATAATGGTGTTAAGTTGAATGTAGCTGCTGCTAAGAAGGGTAAAGACGGAACGGACTACTTTGCTGCTGGCAGTAAGATTTCTGTTTCGTTTATAGAACCAGATGACAAGGTGTTCAAGAACTATACTGTCAATGGTAAGGATATAGCAGGAAAATCGTTCACTATGCCATCACAGAACACTATAGTCGGTGCAAATCTTGAGCAGCTCTACTCTGTAACTTGCAATGACAACGCATTTGTATCTACAGAAGCAAAAAAGATGAGCAGTGACGGAATAGAATACTTCTCTGCTGGCGAAGAAATTGAACTTACATATTCTGTTTCAGAGGACTTTATGTTGAATGGTTATACTGTCAATGGTAGTGCAATCACAGGTAACAAGTTCACAATGCCTGCACAGAACACTATAGTCGGTGCTACTTATACAGAGCTCTTCACTATCAGCTATGAGGATGGAGTAGCAACAAGCACTGCGGCAACTAAGGTAGGCGAAGACGGTACAAAGTACTATGCACCTGGCACAAAGATTAAGCTCTCTTGTCCTGTCGCAGATGATGAGATGCTCAGCAGCTACCTTGTTAATGGCGTTGCAATCTCAGGCAATTCTTTCGATATGCCAGATGAGTCCATACTCATTGGTGCAGATATCGAAAAGCTCTATACCATTACTCTCGGTGAAGGTATCACAACAAGCACTAATGAAACAAAGGTTGGCAAGGACGGCACTAAGTATTATGCTGCTGGAACCGCTGTTGAATTGTCTTACTCTGTACCAGAAGGCTTCGACTTTGTTGGTTACGATGTTAATGGTTCTATCGTACGAGGCGAGTCATTCTCTATGCTATCAGAGAATGTTGTGGTTAGCGCATCATTGGAGCAGAAGAAGTTTACGGTTATGCTTTATGAGAATGACATGGCAGAGGGTTCTGTTACTGGTGAAGGTGAATATGTGTATGGTGCTACTGTGACAGTCACAGCAACAGCCAACGAGGGTTATGTCTTTGTAGGTTGGATGGATCAGGACGAGAATATCGTCAGCACAGAAGCTACATATCGTTTCACAGCAACAGACAATCAGAGACTGACTGCCGTATTCAAGGTGGATGAGAGCACAGGCATCGAGACTGTCAACGCTCAGTCAGACGAAGATGTGTGGTACACACTCAATGGTCATAAGCTTGCAGGCAAGCCAACCCAGAAGGGTGTATATATTCACAACAACAAGAAGGTTATCATAAAGTAAACAGATAGCAAGCGTTTTCATAAATGTGGTAGAGGGTGTTTCAACAGTAGTTGGTGCACCCTCATTTTTATAAACTACAGTGTACGTAAAAAGTACGTCGCGAGCGTACTCAGAGTACGTCCAGAACGTACTGTGAGTTCGCTCCCCACGTACTGATAGTACGTTCGGGACGTACTGAGACAAGTGTAAGAATATCTTCTCTCGCCTCCAGTATAATCGCTTTTTGACATGTTGAAAACAAAAAAGAAAAAGCCCTAAGGGTTTAGTGTAACACACATTATGTATTGACTAAAAGACGGAGTGTGACAGACAAGACTCTTCATGCCTCAAGGGCAGCGGCAGGGGTATCACTATTCGCACCTTCTTCAAGATGGCTATGGATACTGGCATCGATGTAGGTAAGGTGGGAAAGAATGTATCTCTCAATGCTAATGACACTTGTGCTGACTATTGCCTTGAAAAGGACAAAAAGGACAATAGGACAAGTGGACATAATAGTGAGAAATACAGTAATTATACTCAAAATGCGAATTTAGAGAGTAAAAGGACAGATGGCCCTTTGACCTTATTGTCCTTTTCAGATGGTTTGTTGGATAATAGTTTCTGTTTAGTGTAACACACATTAGGACTAAAATGCAATAATCTTAAAGAGTAGATTTCGTGCATATTTATGTGTCGTAAACACTATATTTTTGGTGCGTAAATATAGTATTCGCGTTGTGTAAGTATCATGTTTTCTTTGTCAATCAAAAGGAAATGTGTAATTTTGCACACCTACTTATAACGACAAAACGAGGGTGTATTTCAACCAACACATCCTCGTTTTTTTCGATATATATATAGTTCATCCAGCTTGTCACAGAATATACTCATAAAAAAGAAGAGGGGGAGAAACTTTTCTTTCTCACAATTAAGTCGTACCTTTGCAGCATAAATATATAAGGAATAGTTTATGATAAATGTTATTGATACGGAAATAGAGGGAGTCAAGATTATTGAACCTCGTCTCTTTGGCGATGCCAGAGGATATTTCTTTGAGAGTTTTTCCCAAAAGGAGTTTGAAGAGAAGGTGTGTAAGACCACTTTCGTTCAAGATAACGAGAGCAAGAGTATTGCTGGAGTAGTTCGTGGACTCCATTATCAGAAGCCTCCATTTACTCAGAGTAAGCTTGTGCGTGTGGTTAAGGGTAGTGTACTCGATGTGGCTGTGGATATCCGTAAGGGTAGCCCAACATTCGGCAAGCATGTGGCTGTTCTGCTCACAGAGGATAATCATCGTCAGTTCTTTGTGCCAAGAGGCTTTGCTCATGGCTTTGCTGTACTCAGCGATGAGGCCGTATTCCAGTATAAGTGTGACAACTATTATGCTCCACAGAGCGAGGGTGCAATAGCATGGGATGATCCTGACCTTGGTATCGACTGGCAAGTACCTACTGAGAACCGTGTTCTTTCCGAGAAGGATGCCCATCATCCACGTCTCAAGGACGTAGAACTCGTGTTTGATATTAATGAACCACTATATTGATGTGTTTGTCTTTATCGCACCTAAGGTGCGGACGAAGAAAAAACAATAAAAAACCGATAAAAACAATTAAAAACAGAATCTTTATTACCAGCAGATGACATTCAAATGTTGGTTTTTATCTGTTTTTCCTTGTTTTTATCGGTTTATTTTTCGTCCGCACCTTTGGTGCGATATTATTTTCTAACGAATCATCTTTTTCCCATCCTTGATGAATAATCCTTTGGAGGGTTCTTCTTCAAGTTGCTGACCTGTGATTGAGTATATGCATCTGGGATGTTCATCCTTCTTGATGCCGTCAATGGAGGCAGCCTCCTTAGTACTGAGGAAATCCTGGAGTTTGAGCAGGGCTGGTTGTGCCTTGTGTGAGGAGTTGTCCCATAGACCTCGGTTGAGCCATGAGGTGATGACCACGTTTGATGCACTCCATGTTGCTCCTCCGTTGCCGTTCTCCTCAGGGAACCAGTAGTAGAGACCTGTCACGTTGGAATGCTTGCCAAGCTCGGTTACGAGGTCGGAGATGAATGCTGACTGTCCTGTTGGTGTGGCTGCCCATGTTGTTTGTGTGTCATATTTTGCATCAGATGCAAAGTACTGGTAGAAATAAGCAGTCTCTACTATGTGCACTTCCTTGTCGGGAAAGGCAGTCGCAAGTGTTGATAGGGTAGAGCCGAGATGACTGAGCGTGTTGTGGTAGAAAGGATAGTACGACAAGCCTATGATGTCATAATCTACGTCGTGGGCGTTGAGGCGTGAGTAAATCTCCTTTGTCGTGTTTGCCTCGCCACTTCGTTCTGTGTGTACGATTATCTTTGCGTTTGGTGTTACTTCCCTTACTGCTTTTGCAGCAGAGGAGAGTAGGGAATAGAAACGCTTCCATTGTGTACTCTCTGCACTTTGGTTGGTGTAACATTTGTCGTTGTCACTTTGCCAAAGCATACCGTATGAAATCTCGTTGCCTATCTGTACGAAGTCGGGTGTTGCGCCTCCTGATACAAGGGCCTCGAGACATTCCTTTGTGTAATTATATATTATGTCTGTCGTTGGCTGATTTATGGATGACCAACTCTTAGGGTAGTCTTGGTAAGATGGATCTGCCCATGAGTCGGAGTAATGGAAGTCGAGGAGAAAATCCATACCAGCATCCTTGATGCGCTTGCCAAGTGTCTTGACGTATTCGAGGTCTTGACATACGCCAGTCCTTGTTGTACCTCTTTCGGTAGGAGTAACGAAAAGACGAACCCTCATGGAGTTCATCTTTGCCTCGTCCTTCATGTATGTAAAAGCATCAATCTTTGTACCAGAATTGTCGTAATATGGTGTGTTCACCCTTTCGTATTCTGGTAGCATTGAGATGTCTGCACCCAAGCTTATCTTGTTTTGTGCTGTCATGCCTAATGACATGGCACATAGAATGTATGTAAGTATATGTTTCATTTCTTATCCCCCATTCCCCCAAGGGGACAGCTATCCAGATATGGGGGCGGATAGCGATTGGTTTATTATCTTTAGACAAAAAGAATTTAATAATTAATTGAACGTGTCTTTATCATTTTGTGGCATTGGTGCTTCCCAATCCATTGATGTCATGACTGAGAAGTCTGGTGCATTGCCTCCCTTAAAGAACCCCGATATACATACGTCTGGCTTTTCCTGTCGGAAGTATTCCCAATTCTTTTCAAGTGTCTCTGTTGAGTCGTCTCCAATGGTGATGGCAATCTTCACGTTTTTGCACACGAAACATTCTCTCAGCTCCTTCTGGTTTTTGAGGAGATGTGAGTCGTTGGAATTGCCGCTAAACAGGTTCATCAACCTCTTTAGTGGTGAATCGTTAGTGTAATCGTTGTTACCAAATAAAGCTATTAATGCATCCATAGTTCTTTTGTTTTAGGTATTACTCTGCATGAATACTGAGGTTAAAGTCGGTTATGGCTTATTTCATTCACGTTTTGCAAAGAAACGTTTTTTGTGTATTCCTACCAAATAATTCAAGAGGAAATGTGCATATAAGACTAAAAATAGTGTTGTTTCGCCTCATTTTTGTCCATTAAACTATGTTATTTGTACTTATGCGTGCCGATTGCCATAATTATTTGTATCTTTGCTTTCGATAAAGGTTCTGCAAGAATTTGTATGGGTGATATCTTTTTAACCACGAATTACACGAATGGGCACGAACTTCAAGTTTTCTTATTCGTGTTATTACACTAAGACAACTCGTGTTGTCTGCGAATCGCACGAATGTCGTCCGGGTGTTTGACTGGCAAAAGATTCGTGTAATTCGTAATTGCACGAGCAATTCTTCGTGTAATGAAAATCGCCACGATTACCTGTTTCGTGAAAATTCGTGTAATTCGTGGTTGAAATAATATCCACGCAAAATCTTGTAGTCCCTCAATAATTAACGAACTTAGGATTATTAAAGGGGAACAAGTTGTGAACTTGCGAAACTCAAATATACATTCAATATGAATATACTTTATCCTTTTCAATTTAAACAGAATTTCTTTGAACTTGTTTGGGGCGGTAACCGTCTGAAACCTCTCAAGGGCTTGCCTGCTGACGATAAGCGTATAGGAGAGAGCTGGGAGGTGAGTGCGGTACCTGGCAAGGAGTCATACGTGGCAAATGGCCCTCTTGAGGGTTATTCGCTACCTCGTCTTGCTGAGGAGTACGGAGCCTTGTTGCTTGGAAACAAGGTTGTCAAGATGTATGGACGCAAGTTCCCGTTGCTCGTCAAGTTTATTGATGCAGCCAAGGATTTAAGTATTCAGGTGCATCCTGACGACGAACTCGCCAAGGCGCGCCACAACTGCTCTGGCAAGACAGAGATGTGGTTTGTGATGGATGCTCAGCCTGGTGCATACCTCTATTCAGGTTTCTCTACTCCTATCTCTAAGTATGAGTACGAGAAGCGAGTGGAGGATGGTTCAATATGTGATGTCCTTGCCCGTCATGAGGTGAAGCGAGGTGACGTGTTCTTTATCCCTGCTGGTCGTGTTCACGCCATCTGTGGAGGCATCATGGTTGCAGAGGTTCAGCAGAGCTCGGATATCACTTACCGAATCTTTGACTACAACCGTCCGGGACTTGACGGCAAGCCTCGTCAGTTGCATACGGAATATGCCAAGGATGCCCTCGACTATAAGGTGTATGACAACTACCGTAGCGATTATGAGTATAAGGTGAACAAGCCTGTTGCCATGACGGAGAGCCCTTATTTCACGGTAAAGCGTCATGTCATCAATCGTTCCTTCCATCGTAAACTATTCAAGTACGACAGTTTTGTCATATATATGTGTCTTCATGGCGACTGCAAGATTGAACTTAGGAGTACGGAGGGCTTTGGCGGAATGATGCCAGCCATACGTGAGATTGAGCTTACCAAGGGTAACTCATGTCTCATCCCATACGCATGTGCCGACGTCAATCTTGTGCCAAACAATCCTGACCATATCACCGAACTTCTTGAGGTCTATATTGACAATAAGAACTTCAATTGAAGCATATTGGATTTCAAATCTTAAATATCAAGTCTATGCCTACGGGTAATAGCATGATACAGAAAGCCTTTTGCCATATTGGTGAAGGGCTTTCTGTATATGCAGAAGGGTACTTGCGAATCTTCTTTAACGGACTAATGATAGTCGCCTGACGGACTAATATTAGTCGCTGATACGGACTAACGTTAGTCGCTACTACCGACTTATGATAGTCGAAGGTACGGACTAATGATAGTCCGTTTTGGTATTGTCAAAAAGGAGAGTGTTTTTCTGTTATGGTTATAGAATGAGTACTTTTGAAGTATAGTCAAAGTACTGACTAACTATAGACAAAGTATTGACTAAGTACTGACTATGAACTTTAGGACAATTGACGGAGGACCATCGGCAAATTCGTTCCTCGATTGATATGATGATTCGTTCCTCGATTGAAGCATCATATCAATCGAGGAACGAACCTGTATATGGTATGAGGGACATCCGTCCGTTAACTCCCATTAACTCCTGCTAACTTCTATTAACTTCCAAGAATAATAGAAGTAAAAATACATATCCATTTTCTTTTGTTTCTCCGAAATAGTCCAATTTGTCGTTAATACGTGGAAATTTGGTTGTGTGATACCGTCTATGTGCGCTAAAAGTCATAACTTTGTAGCCGAAATCAAGGTAGTATAATATATTTTTTCGCAATATAGACGATGTTATCGCAAATTTTTATCGTACTCCCCATGCTTGTTTGTCTGTTTTGGGGTGTTGCCATATTTGTAACGCTATGTGAGACGCGCAAATTGCATTATGCCGTTCTTACGCTTTTCATGGTGGTTGCCACGCTCCTATACTGGGGACATAGCATCTACTTCTTTCATGATGCACCACTCATACCTTTGTCCGACACGGTTTACACATTCTGCAATCTTGCCGTGTATCCTATGTTCCTGTGTTACATCATCTCGCTTACCACAAATGGTAAGAAAATCATAAGTGCTTTTGTACGTTGGCTTTTGCCCTCGTTCATCTGTACCGTGCTTGTGGGTGTGACATACGCAGGGATGAGTGATGAAGAGTTGAGTGAGTTCACAGATTCGTATCTTTACATGGCATCGCTCGACAACTTTCAGGGAATGCCGTTCGTCATGGCAAAGCTTCACATACTTCGCCGATTGGTGTTTATCGTGCAGATGCCATTTGTTGTTGTGTCAGGTTTGCGTCACATCCGTCGTTTTAACAAGCTTGTAGATTCTCTGTATGCCGACACGGAGCATAAGTCGCTCTATTCTATCCATGTTGTGCTTTATCTCTTTTTAGCCATATCTTTACTCTCCATAGTGTGTAACATACTTGGCAGAAAGGTTCTCGTTACATCTACGTGGATTCTTACTGTTCCTTCTATCATGTTCTCTGCACTTCTCTATGGTTTTGGCTATATTGGTCACCTTCAGGCTTTCTCTTTTGCCGACATTCAGAATGACATCGAAGGTACGGGCGAGCAAGAATCTGTTGCCGACATGAAGGATGTGGAGGCTGACGACAATATCCTTAATATAGACCATAAGGATGTCAATGTGGAGACGAACACAGGTAGTCGTCCGTCAGAGTTACGTCAGCGTATCGAACGTGTGATGAAGGACGATAAGCTTTTCCTCACTCCTAACCTCAAGTTGGTTGACCTTGTGAAGAAACTTGGCACAAATCGCAGTTACATCTATAATGCCATCAATCGAGAGATGGGAACGTCCTTCTCCGAGTATGTCAATAGTCTTCGTGTTGAGTATGCCTGTGAGGTGTTGCAGCATGACCCGTCTATACCTATACAGAAGTTGTCGGTACAGTCCGGTTTCTCCAGCGATGTGTCTTTCTATCGTAACTTCAAACTTTTCAAGGGAGGTTCGCCAAAGGACTATATAAAGACTCGAGGTAGCTTGTAATTAACAATTAATAATTAAGCGAAGCGGTCTCATTGACCAAAGAGACGTAGCAGGTTCGCTGTGGTTGTTAACAATTAATATGATGGAAAAAGTTTCGACCTGTACGGTTGGAAATGTTTCTATAAAAGGCTAAAACAGAACGAACTTGTCGTTTTTAATCCCCCACTTTAACTTTGCAGAAAATATTCTAAGAGTTAAAATCTCTTAAATTTTAATGTTAGATAACACGTTGAAATAA
>JAFYAT010000022.1 GCA_017540585.1 Bacteroidaceae bacterium
ATCCTTGCACCGCCTACTGCGCATCTTCAACGCCTAAAAACAATCGAGTAGGAGTCACTACACTCATTTATTTTATGCGCTGAACCTACATCATTAATCAATACAATCATTATAAAAATAATTTTGCACACCTACTTAACTAATTTTTCATTCCCCACATATAAATCGTAAATATTCTTTTCCTGCAATATATAATTATATGTTCTTGCAAATTCTTTGGAATAAGATTACTTCCTTTCAGTCAGTGAGAAAAGTTGGTAAAGATTACCTTCGGTGAGAAGAGTTGGTAATTTTTGTCCTTCCAAGCGTGCAAAGCACGCCTAAAACATACTTTGTATTCTGTGCATCGTGCAAAACACGAAGCATAGTGGACAAAAATTACAAACTTTTCTCACTGACCAACGGGAAGTAATAATTACCAACAATTGTTCCAATAAAAAGGGCAGTTTATTGTTTGTCATCTTTTGTCCCATTTGTACGAAGGCGACTTACACCCATACGTAGGACTTATCGTAAAATATCAGTCATAAAAATACGCAAACATGGCGATAAAGACAATATTTGTATGCGAGGAAAAATTATCTGCATCACGATGGAGATTATTTTTGTACGCGTACAAAAATTTTTTTCTACGCGTACAAAAAATACGCCCTTTTTACTACGATTATAAAGGACAAAAGAATGTGTATTCACATACTTACGCCTTATCGTATTTATGCACATGAGATAAGAAGAAATCTACAGAGTATATATAATCAAAATAGGAGGTACAATTGATATTGAGCAATGCAAAATATGCCACACACAATTAAACAGTCTCACTGGCAAACGGGAAATAAACAGATCAATACAAGAATTTAATTGCACCTTCGGTGCATGTACGGACAATAATTACCAACAATTGTTCCAATAAAAAATTTTACTTAAAGGCATAACTGATTCGTGTCATTTGTAATTGCATAGCAATTCATGTGGAGACGAAGGAAACAAACAAGCGATAACATAAGGCTAAAAGTAGGACAAAACAAGCTCTGTAATTTCATTATATGATGCAAATTTGCATTTTTTATTCCTTTTGCACCATCATTTATGAATTTTTGTTTACCTTTGTCGTGTCTTTTACATATTCTGCTTTCTGATAACAAAACCTTAAAGTAAGGAATTTTATTAGGCAAATATTACATTAACTATACTCAATTCTTTAACAATGAAAAAGAAACTATTACTTTTAACGATGATTCTCTGCACCATGGGTGCAGGGGCTGAAAACGTGAAAACTGCCTCAGACAAGAATGCAGTTCCCGACTCTACCAAACTGAAGGGAAAACTGACCGTAAGTATTGAGGTGAAAGACCACCTGAGTCATGACCAACTGGACAGCGCACGCGTGGAACTGCTTGCTGCCGACAGCTCATTCATCGACACAACAAAACGTGAGAAATATCACACTATCGATATGGGAAACGTGGTGACGATGGTGAGATACAATGCTATGGTAAGGAAGGCTGGTAAATATCTTCTGCGACTTAGTGCCGACGGCTACACTACCCAGTATTATCCATTTGAAATCAAGAGATTCTACAAGAACGAGACTTGGAAGATACTGAAGCCTGCCTACATGCACCTGATACCTAAGAAGAACGAAATCAATCTTGATGAGATTGTGGTGAAAGCCACGAAGCTCAAGTTCTATATGGACGGCGACACACTTGTGTATGATGCCGACGCCTTTCCTATGGCAGAGGGTTCGATGTTGGGCGAATTGCTGAAGAAGATGCCCGGCGTAGAGCTTGAAAAAGGAGGTGTGATAAAGGTGAACGGCAGGAAGGTGGATGCCATGTTGCTGAACGGCAAGGACTTCTTCGACAAGGACCGTGAACTCATGCTCGACAATATGCCTGCATACATGGTCAAGAGCGTCAACTCGTATGAGCGTGTACCCGAAGACCTGAAGAACTCGCCAAAGGCTAAGACTGCACAGAAGGAGATGGTGCTCGACGTGAAGCTGAAGAAGGACTACAACGAGGGATGGATTATGACTGCCGAAGGTGGTGGCGGTTCAACGTCACGCCGTAATGATGACGGGGAGTTTGCAGGTAAGTTCCTCGGTCGTCTCTTTGCCACACGATACACCAAATCGTCACGTTTCATAGCCTATGCCAATACCAACAACCTCAACGACAACAGCGGTCCTGACAACGAGGGTAACTGGAGCGAACTGAACCAGACACGAGGCATAACAACAAGTGCCACAGCCGGTATGAATTATTATAAGGAGTTTGACTACAGTATGAAATATCAGGGATCGCTCAAGGGCTCATACCGTGACATATCTAACGGAAATTATCAGAACGCACGACGTTCAAATGGTGACAACGAGTCATACACACGTTCTTCAAGTGCCAAGCGAAGCTACGACTGGGACATGACCACGGAGCATACATACAAGATAGAAAAGACAGATATGAGCGAAAGCAGTCCTTTCAAGTATTTAACTCTATACATAAATCCTTACTTCTATTGCAGCAAGTGGAACAACCATTCGGAAAGCGCGTCAGCCGAACTTGAACGCGACGTGGCTTCAAACCTTGGTAAGGCTTGGCTCGACAGCATTAAAGCTCCATTTGCAGGAAATCTGTTGAAGAAGTATGCTATCAACCGCACCATCAACAACACTAAGGCTCATGGTCATTGGTACGATTCACACAACCTCTACACATTCGGCTTTGCTCCTGCCCACAACGACAACCTTAGTTTCTCGACTAACATTAGACATCGTCATACAGGTAAGGAAGAGGATGCCTTTGAGCATAATCCCGTGGAAAAGCCACAGAAGGGAGAGACAGAGTTCTACAACCGTTATAAGCCAGTGTCCACCTACGAAAACGAGTATTATGTCTCTCAGGATGTATGGGTAGGCATAGGTGAGCATTTCAGCATTGAAGGTAATTTCAGTTATCGTTATAAGCGTTCAAAGGATAACCAGCCATTGTACATGCTCAATGCTCTTGGCGGAGACTGGAGTGAATATACAGTCACACCATCACTCGGCATGTTGCCTTCGACAGAAGAATGGCTCATGACATTTGATAAAGACAATAGTACGAACAAGGATGTAACACAAAGAGCATTTGAGCCGATGCTTTTTATTGCATATTATGATGATAATGATTCGACAGGCATCAGACATAATATATGGATGAATTTTAGTCCACGATTGGAAAGCGAACATTGGTATTATCAACAAGGTACGATACTGGACACAGAGCTTAAACGTAACGTATGGTTACTCTCCTGTAACTTGAATTATTTCTGGTATCACAGGAAGAAGAACCGTTGGCTGTCTTCTTCTTTAGATTACAACCAGAGTGCACCTGACATGGCATACAACATTACTGCTCCTAATACAGCCGACCCATTAAACGCAAGATACGGCAACACGAACTTGAAGAAACCTTACAACATAAGCTTCAACACAAACTTAGGCTGGAAGGTCAAAAAGATTATGTATAACGTACAAGCAATCTCCACTATCAACCAGAGTGCCATAGCAATGGGATATACCTACGACAAGGAGGCTGGCGGTAAGCGTACATTCCGTCCTGAGAATGTTAACGGCAACTGGAATGCCTACGTTAATGGAAACATAACAATCCCTCTTGACAAGGACGACAAATGGCGACTTAAAGAGGGAGCTTCGTATAATTTTGTCAATAACGTGGATATTGTAGAGACACGTTCAGAGGTAAAGAACCATGTGATAAGCGAAGAACTTTCGCTCAACTGGAATCCTTCAAAGAAGGCGGAGTTCAACCTGAAGGGCAGCCTCAACATACAGAACTCGACAAGTGAGCGTGCCGACTTCAGTCGTATCGAGGCATACACATTCAACTATGGTGCTTCTGTCCGTCTTGAACTACCATGGAACTTACAGTTCAACAGCGACCTGACGATGTACTCACGCCGCGGTTACGAGACATCAGAGATGAACAACAACGAACTTGTGTGGAACGCCCATATTGCCAAACGTATGTGCAAGGGCAAGCTCACCCTCATGTTTGACGGAATGGACATCCTCGGCAATCTCTCCAACATTCAGTACGACGTAAACGGACAGGGACGTACCGAGACATTCTACAACGTCATCCCATCATACGGTCTCCTACGTCTCGTATATCGCTTCACGAAGATGCCAAACAAGGGTAAGAATCAATAATTCGACAATATTAGTGGTAAGTCACATTAGCATTTCGCTCTCATAATCATAAAAAGACATGCCGCTCGGACACTTGTTCCGAACGGCATGTATATTTTTAAGTTTTAACTGTTAACTCTTAATTCCTGCATTACGAAGAATGAGTAATGCGGGATTACGCCTCTGCCTGACGCTTTTTGAGCATCTCCACATGAGAGACGGTATAGAGACAATCAATAAGCGAAAGCTCTGGTGTGAAAGGCTTGAGAATGCCCTGATTGACAAAATACTGGTAAGCATCACGATAGTCAACCTCAGCAAATCTGCGTGCTGTGTTGCATACGCTTATGTACTGCTTGAGCGGAGAGTCCTTCTTCATCTCATAGATGGTCTTGATGGTTATGCCACCCTCAAAGCCTGTCTCGTTGTAGCAACGTGTGATGAGTGCCTTATTAGAGTGTATTAGCTTGATGTCGTCACAGATGCAGAGGTGCTTACTCATGCAATTATTGACATGACTAACGTAATCGCCCCATGTGTCATCGTCTATCACAAATACCTTATCGTCAGGATTAAGCTCCGTGTCGAGGTAAGACTTCTTGTTCTCATTCACGTCTATGGTGTAAGCCTCAACCTTGCTTTCCTCCACAGGACTCTCATGCTCTTCGTTTATCACATTGAGATAGTCGATAAGGAGAGCCTTGCGTTCGCTGAGTGACGCATCCACACGGTTGCGGTCCTGTTCAGTAAGTCCGAATGCTCGGTACTGTCCCGGAGTGGTATTCTTTGTTGCCTTGTAGAAACGCTGTGTGAGGTCAAAGAGCTCCTCATTGTCATTGACAAACTGCGCAGTCTCTATATTGAGCGGATGTTCCTTGGCATAGAGCCATACAGCATCAGGGAATGCTGTATTACGCTGAGTGTATGTGTGGTATATCTTGATGTCCTCCTCGTGCTCTGATACGAGAGTCTTCATATCATAGTCGTTGGGGTCATTCTTCATGTTCTTCTGCTGGAGGAACAGGTTCAGACCTGCTGCATAGTAACGGCATGAGTTCTGGTATGTCTCCTCTATCTTTCCGTAGGCATCCTGATGGAAAGTCTTCATGTAAAAGTTCTTAAGTCCCATACTCCTTCTGTGTTACTTTGCAAGGTTAAACAAATCTGTTGGCAACGCAAAGTTGCGCAACTCACTATCGTAGTATCCGTTCATATTGCAGATAATGTTGATTTCTCCATTATGCATCTTGGCAAAGAGAATGTTGTTCTTTGTCTCTGTCATGGTTGCAAAGAGTGCCTCATTCTGCTCAGGAACAATAGAACCGAGAGTATAGAGAGGAAGCAATGGCTTGTCGTGAATCTCCGAATGTTCTGTAGGAATCCAGCGGAGCACCATGACCGTATTACGCTTTCCTGTGTAGAGCACACAATAGAGCGGCTTGTCAGATGTGAGCGGAGCTATGATACTTTCCTTATCTATACTATATGTTGTGTCGGTAAGTCCCTCTGGCAATTCCTCACTTGAAATCTGTGTCTCACTAAGGAAACTGTCAAACACGAATCCGTAGTCATCTATTATCGGAACGTTAATCTGTTCAAACTCGGCAAGGCAAACGGTCTCCTGACGGTACTGACCGTCTGACCACTGGCTATCGTAAGGAGCGTTGGAAAACTTGCACTTGAGCTTGAGACTATCCACCTTGGTGAGATAGTCGATTGTAGCCTCTTTCGAAGCATACTCCGTTGTGCTGAACTCAGGAATGGTAAGCTTGAGACCTATGTGGAACTTCATCGTAGGCTCATTCTCTGGTGTATATTCGTAGTGGTAAGGCAGGAGTGCAAGAGGACTCACGTCAAAGCGAGTCTGTCGGAGCACGGTCCATCCCTTCTCGAGATATGCACACAAATAAAAGTGAAGGCTTTCAGCTGAGTCCTTCATGGCATTACTTATATTATCTACATAGAAGAAGAACGGGTAGTGCTCTACCTCGTTGCTTCGTTTCTTCGGAACGCTCATGTCAATAGCGTCCTGCTTGATGAGCACACCGAAATTGTTCAGCGTGTTCTTTAATAAACGTCCAAGACCGTAACCGCTTATGGTCTTGGCTGTCTGTATTTGTCCGTGGGCATCACACACCGATTTACTCTTGATTGGACTGAAGGTGTCAAGTGTCGTGCATGCCATAATGAATTGTTCCTCTTCTCTGGTTAAAGCCATAGATTTTCCGTCGCTTGTGGGTTATTATGGCTCGGCTGAGCCGAATAACTGGTTATTTCCGTTTGCAAATTTATAATTTTTTGTTAAAAAAAGATTGCTAACAATAAAAAAATATTACAAAAGATACGATTTTATGATTATTGTGTATGAAAATACCATTTTTGAGACGTCTATAAGCGCAAAAAAGTGTCTTTTTTATTATACCATTACGAATTTTTTGTAAATTTGCACACAAATATTAGAAACAACTGTGTACTAAAACCATCTACAATACCAGATGAAGACAAGAACGAAATTCCAGATTACGGTCGTAGCTATGCTGATAGAAACAATTCTACTTGCAGCAAAGCAGCCTATATTATACAACATAAATAACATAGCACACTTTGACCAAGGACTGGCTACAGTCATACTATTCTACTATTCATACCTCAACAAAATTACAAAGGTCGTATGCTACCTTTTCTTCCTCATATTCGTCTTGCAACTTGAGAAGGAATACAAGCACAAGATATTCGGCAAGTTCTTCATTGCCGACTTTGCCGTATATGTGCTCGATGCCGCCATACTGTACCTCCTGATGATCTTCCCAGACCTCAGCAACAATGTGCGTCACTATACCGAAATAGTGATAGCACTTGCCTCGGCATTCACATCATTCTTTGCGGGCACATTCCTATTTGAGAAGATACGTTCGAGAGCTTTCCACAAGATACGCAAGGCATACCGCCTGTATGCACTCCGCTATCTTCTCTATGCCATAGTACTCAGCACAGAGCTGTTCCTCCACGACGTAAGGGGAATGGGCTACATGGAGCTTGGCGCCATCACATGGTGGGTACTCCTCAGCTGGCTTATCCGTATGCCTCTACTCGTATATAGCCGTCTCGTTCTCCTAAGGGGTGTGCTCGACATCAAGACTGCCAAGGAGACGCACGAGGAACATAAGGCTAACCATAAGCACTTGCATCATCACCACCATCACCACAAGGAGAAGGAGAAGCAAGAAGAAGAGGAACAGACTATGGATTCGTAATCCTCGACAAAGAGAATACTTGCCAAACTTGAACAAATAATTAGTTAATCAAGATACATTCCACATCCTCCCCTTGTGGAGGGTCAGTGTGGAACATTAATATGACTCATCATCTCGAAGAACATGGAATAAAGCCGACTGCCGTACGAGAACTCGTATGGAAACAGGTAATGAAGCAGACAGAGACTTTCTCGCTTGCCGACATGGAGGAACTGTTGCCCGACATGGACCGTTCAAGCATATTCCGCACATTAAGACTCTTTGCGGAACATCTGCTCCTTCACGTCATAGACGACGGCACAGGCATCCAGAAGTATTGTGTATGCAGGTGCGAAAACGGTCAGCATCTCAACCACATCCACTTCACCTGTCTCCGTTGTGGTCAGACCTATTGTTTCGAGGACTATCTCATCCCTGTCGTAGATATGCCCGAAGGCTTCATAGCACAAGACACCGAATACATCGTTAAAGGTATATGTGCAAAGTGCGGTAGCAAGTAACAATATCTCTGCGACTCCCGCAACACCCGCAACACACCCAACGTATCATCCTTAGCCTTGAACACAAAATCCCTAACCTCTTCATGACACCCACAACTCACAATATAGGAATAAAAGAACCCATATGTGTTTTTTTTGAATAAAAAATCAATTGTAAAGGAATTTAATCATATAACATTTGGTTATTCTTAAATACTTATTTACCTTTGCTTGCAAATACAAAAAATTTAATCTTATGAAAAAATTAATACTTTGGGCACTTACCCTCACACTACTAATGTTTTCTTCTTGTGGAGACGACGAGTTAGCAACAATACCTAACATCAAAGACAATCCTGTGTCAGAATCTGTTGAATCAGAACAAGACATATTTGCCATTCCAGAATCCGCCATAGTAGTAAACTATGTTCCATCGTATGTGACAGAAGCCTTGAATAACGCAAAAGTCCTGTTCGACGACCTTGGAGAGATTAATGAGACTAAGACTGACAATATTCATTATTACGTTAAAGACGACAAAAGCAACATATTTGTCATAGACACTCTTGGCAATATTGACATCCGTACTTCTGCCAAGGGCATACACATAGATTCATCTGTCAGAGAAAACTCAAATATTTCAGATAATACGATTTGCAACACCATCTGGAAAGGATGGGGAAACAATTATATTCGTTATAAAGATGTCGAATTGCCAACACTTGTTTCCGATACAACTTTTTCGTTTTATGGTGCTGAATATGAGGATTCAGTTTTCTACAGAGATATATCTCACGATATAACATACGAACCAACGAGTGGTCGCGAAATAAAATTCAAAAATACGACATGCGTTCTTACTGCATGGGATACTGTAAGAGTTTACAATAAAGAAACTGCTATCAAATGTAGAAGAGTTAAGGTCAAAGAGCAGGAATGTTCGGATCATTTCTTTTCATACAAAATAGAAATTAAGGAAGACACCTTGTATGTTTATCTCTTATCCGACAATGGTAATGCGTCACTTGTAGATACAGAGGAACTTGATTCAGAGGGTTATTTCACACGAGGTGAGGCTTTTCAAGTAATTAGGAAAGATCTAATAGAAACAAAAACGTATAATAAATGTGTAGCATACAATTACAAACGAAACAATGACGGAAAAATCTTATTATACGACAACAATTATAAATACGAGCCATATTATTGGGTCAAGGGAAAATTTGGTTTCTCTTATTGGATAGGAGAAAAAGGAAAAGACCAATGTATAGATGTTCATTTCACTAAAGTTTCAGAATAACATATTTCCAAGTTCCAAATAATAACAAAAACGAGCAGATTGCAAAAACCTTGCTAATCTGCTCGTTCATTTTACATTTACAATATTTTCATCCTTACATCATATAAAAACTAACGCTTATATGTGTTACTTGATACTGGTATGCCATTCACATACAGAGTAACACACAGCGTCTTGTAGTTTCTAAAATTACCAGAAATAGAGTACTTGGTAGATGACAAAGGAAGATTTTTTTCAATATGGAATATTCCATCCATGTCGTAGATATGCCCGAAGGCTTCATAGCACAAGGCACCGAATACATCGTTAAAGGTATATGTGCAAAGTGCGGTAGCAAGTAACAATATCTCTGCGACTCCCGCAACGCCAGCAACACACCAAACGTATCATCCTTAGCCTTGAACACAAAATCCCTAACCTCTTCATGACACCCACAACTCACATTATCAAAAAACACAAAGCCGTGTGTCATACAGCATGAGCAGTTGACACACGGCTTACGTTATCATAGATGATGAATTATATTGCCAGACTCCTCATTGCATGGTAAATGATGAGTAAGAGCATCAAATTCAGTTATAATACCTTAGCAAAATCATCTTCCGTGGATTAGAATTTACTTTATTCCTTATGACTCTATCATTACAACGTAATTCTATCACCTCCGGAACAACAGAATCATTATCCAAGCAAAGCAATAATGGATTACAACCATGCGGAATCATATTACATTCATCAAAGGAATAAAAACCACTCCAAAAACGTAATATCTCTTTGGGGGCAACAGAATAGCAACCTATAGTTTGTTCCATTCCTTCATCAAAAACCCACAACCTTGAGATATTAACAGTGTCCACATTATATAAATGATCAAGAATATCCACATTTTGAGAATTCAGAACCTTCACGCTTTCCAAACTATCTGAACATCCACCACCATATGGTTCTATACTTCCAACAAACAATCCATATTCATAACTCGATGCATCATAATCACAATATAACATATATATACTACGACCATGAGAAATGGAATTGTCTAATTCCACTTTATCCATGTGTATTGAGGTAATAGTATATGTCAAACAACGAGGTGTCCTCAAAATGCTGCCAATCACAAATACCACAATTATCAAAAAAGAGAGCATTAATGATAATAACAAAAATCTTTTTCTCATTGAGCTATTTTATAATATTTATTATGCGGTTTTATTGTAAAAATCCCATGCAAACTTAGAGTGAATGCAGATTTATAGTAGAACTTATAAACCGGCTCAAAACAATTATCTCCTGGCTCTTGATACATGTGCTGTGCCATAACATCCGCACCAGCCTTGAACATGAAGGTATGCACCTTGATTACTATCTGCAAATTTACAAACAGTAACATAAACAACAAAATCTTCTTCATATTTTTAGCGTTCACGGATTATTATTGTCTGATAAACGTGTTCTCCCGCCACGACATGAAGCACATAAACACCATCCGTAAGGTTCGGAGTCAATGTAAATGTATGTTCGCCTGCTTCCAATGCACCAAGATTATAGCTCTGTCTGTTTACACCTGAACGAGTGGAAAGTAATAATAATCAAAGCCGTGTGTCATACTGCATGAGCAGTTGACACACGGCTTACGTTATCATAGTTGAGAGTGATATTGCCTGACTCCTCATTGCATGGTAAATGATGAGTCGGTACCTTATCTGCTATTCACCAAACAATATATTCCAAAAGCCTTTACTCTTTGGTTCTTGATATGGAAGTCTCTTGTAAAAAGTATAGACATCACCCTTTATTGAATCTGTATCAGCATATTTGTACTTGACCAATCCTTTGGATTTACTCCACCAGAAGTCATCAAGTTCATAGGGATAGTCATCAAATGTAGTAGTACTATAACTTTCACTTTCGATATGAAACAAATCGTCATATTTTACACCATTTACCGACATTTCATACTTATATAGGAAACGTTGTATTCCATCATCCAAAAACACATATCCATTTGGCACAACCAATAATTCTGTGAGTCTATCTGAAAAGAATATGTATATGAATAAACTTTTAAGACCATTTTTTGAAATTTGGAATTCAAATCTCAAAGGTATATGATTATGTATCAAATTGGATTTATATATTCCACTTGCGTTAAACACATCAAAACCTTCGTTTTGCATAAATGGAGACTTTGAATTATTAATTCTTTTATAATCAATAATCAAAGAATCACATTTCTCACTATTTGAACGAAAAAGAATAGTATCGCCTTCTTCGTACGGAGACATCCATGCGAGCTCATCATCATCAAGATTATACATCTTGTCATAAAAACAAGAAGTAAGTACTTGTGACAAGAACATGCCTAACACAACCAATATAATTCCATGTAAAAATTTTTCACTCATTATTTCCAATATTCTCTTCTTTCATATAAAATTCCATCTTCAGGAAAATTATCAACCATATTTTTTATTCCATGGGCACTTCCATTAGTATAGTTTGTCACATCAATCCTATGCCCAACATAACTACCTACATGAGTATTTGGAATCCACTTATTCGCTTTACTTACAGGCTCTCCTTTCATTATGTAATTATAGACTTTTTCGCCAGAACAATCGTTTCCATTGTACCAATATTCTGCAAATCACCCAATGACAAGATATCATCGTTTACAGATTCCGAGTACAAGGAATCATATTGAGGAGTAAAAGAGTCACAGACATACCAGTCAGCTATCGGTCTGGACTTTATGTCCGCCCTTTCTATTTCTATATTATGTGATACTACTGGAGTATTAGGGTTATAACAGGAATAAAACAATAAGGATACGGCTATAGTACAAAAAAGCACACGCCATACATGTGAATTCTCACATGCTTTTAAAGGTTTAGAGACACAGTAAGTAATAACACAATTATTGAAATGACCAAACATTTCAGCCATTTTAACAATATTTATTGCATTATTATTTGATTGATTTGCAATCATATCAAAGTTGATAGTTAATCGTTTTTATATTGTAGTTATGAGTAATGTCTCTAAACTTTTTATAGGGGTCAGAGGCACCTGAGTTTTTGTTAATCGGCCGCAAAGGTACAACATATTTCCATTCAAACAAACATTTCAGACAAAAAAGTTGAGATAAAATGTTTTTACACACAACAAACTACTTTATTGCACCTTCGGTGCTTGGAAGGACAATAATTACCAACAATTACCAACTTTTCTCACTGACCAACGGGAAGTAATAATTTATCCAATAAAAATATCAGTTTCGGATGACATAATTACCGACTTTTATCATTGAAAAACGGGAAGAAAACTTTTTCTCTGAGCCCTCTGCACTCTGTGTTTAAGATAAGTCACGACTTCGTAATTTTCTTTTGATAACGCAAGTGACAGAAAGAAATGGGATGTTCGTTAGCTAATAGCATTATGTCACAACGAATTAGACACGAAAGTGTCTTTCTGTCAAAAAGCACGACTCGAAGGAATCCCGAACCATTCCCGAACTATTCCCGATATATTCCCGAAGTATCATAATGTAAGTATTTCATGCTTCACAAATTCTATACTTGCTCATCTATGGAAGTAAAACGGAGTAAGAAGAAGTGTGAGTACCTATTGCACAAGTCACAAACATGTCGTATCTTTGCAAACGAGATACCAAGAAACGAAAACTGAAAATAAAACCATCTGAACAAATGGAATCTAAAGGGAAAATACTCGTAGTGGACGATAACGAAGACGTTCTATTGTCTCTTAACATGCTGCTTAAACCATACATGGAGGCAGTAAGGGTGATAAGCAAGCCCGAAAGGATAATAGAGTTCATGGACTCGTTTGCACCTGACGTCATACTACTCGACATGAACTTCAAACACGACGCTATAAGCGGAAATGAGGGGTACGAATGGCTCAGCAGGATTCTTGCACATGACCCTCATGCCGTGGTTCTCTTCATCACAGCATACGTCACGACAGAGAAAGCCGTAAGGGCTATAAAGGCTGGAGCCGTAGATTTCATCCCTAAGCCTTGGGACAAGGACAAACTGATGGGAACAATCCGTAGCGCAATAGACCTAAGCAGAAAACGTCACGGCAACCAATATGAGGACAGCGAAGAGAACACAAAGGACGCCTTTGCACACTTCATAGGAGAGTCGCCAGCCATACTCGAGCTCAAACGACAACTGCAACGGGTGGCGATGACTGACGCAAACGTGCTCGTGACGGGCGAAAACGGTACGGGTAAGGACGTGGTGGCGCATGCGCTTCATGCCTTGTCACGCAGAAACGGCAAGCCGTTTGTAAGCATCGACCTCGGATGTATTCCTGAATCGTTGTTCGAGAGCGAGCTCTTCGGTCATGAGAAGGGTGCCTTCACAGATGCTAAGGCACAGAAGGAAGGACGCATAGAAAGTGCTGACGGCGGTACACTCTTCCTCGACGAAATCGGAAATCTTCCACTCCACATGCAACAGAAACTGCTTACGGTCATAGAGAAACGTCAGGTGGCACGAGTGGGACAGAATACTCCACACGATGTGGATGTGCGC
Organism: Bacteroidaceae bacterium; assembly: GCA_017540585.1. Taxonomy (GTDB): domain Bacteria; phylum Bacteroidota; class Bacteroidia; order Bacteroidales; family Bacteroidaceae; genus Minthosoma. Next base: position 13,791 of record JAFYAT010000022.1, read on the forward strand.
ATTGTGACTGCAACAAATGCCGACCTGCACACAATGGTACGCAACAAGGAGTTCAGGCAAGACCTGCTCTACCGAATCAATACCATAGAGCTGCACCTCCCGCCACTCAGAGAGCGTGGCAACGACATATTGCTGCTTGCACGTCATTTTCTCAAGACTCTTGCACAGAAATACCAGATGGCATGTCCCGAACTGACACAGGATGCATGCGACAAGTTGTTACACCATCCGTGGCATGGCAACGTGAGAGAGTTGCAACACAGTATGGAGCACTCCATGTTGATGTCTGACCACACAACACTCACGGCAGAGGACATAATGCTCGACACGCATCATCAGGAGCCTCCGAAGTCGGAAACAGCACCAACAGACACCATCCTCAACCTCGAAGACCTACAGCGCAACGCTATACGCAAGGCTGTGTCCATCTGCGACGGCAACCTTACGCAGGCAGCCGAGATGCTCGGAATAACACGCTTTGCGCTATACAGAAAGATTGACAAACTCGGAATATAAGTAGGTGTGCAAAATTATTTTTACAATCCTTGCACC
>JAFYAT010000023.1 GCA_017540585.1 Bacteroidaceae bacterium
ATTGTCGTACAACTCGTCATTGAGCGGAGCACAACGTCTTATCCACGACATCAGGTGCGACACGGCTGTATGCTTCGACGTCGCTGTGGGAAAGTAGAGCAAGGCAAGCTCCGACTTGCCGTAAGAACGGACAGGAAATTCAGAATTCATAATGCAAAATTCATAATTGATGTTAGACAAACACTTTGCCGCTTGGTGCGGCTGATTTCTAAAGAACCCGCCCTCTTCGAGGGCTAAATGCGCAATCTACGCAATCTTTAGGCCAATCTTAGCATCTTTTTAATCTTTACATTTTTGCAATCATGTGCCGCCAAGCGGCCAGTTAGAAAAACATGGGGAAAACAAAAGAAAACATGTTTTTTCTTGTTTTTGTTCTGTTTCTTTAAGGTTTTTCTAATGGGCACCTTAGTGCAAAATTAAGATTGTTAAGATTGGATTAAGATTGCGCAGATTGGTAATTTAGCCGCCACAGGGCGGCGGGTTCAGTAAAAAAGAAAGATGTTTCAGTCAGCCACCACGGGGTGGCATGCCGCCCGTTTCCATGCCTCCGAGTAGTCCTTGCACCCCTTGGGCAGGTCGTGCCTCACGAGTGTTGCCCCGATGCGTGTGGCAAGACTGTGGAGGTTGCTGTAGAGCCGTTCGCCCGGTTCATCCTGGTCGGGATAGACATGAAGATTGAGGCAGCGGTGATGCGCCGTCAGCTGACTGAAATCGTCCTCCTTGAGCGACGTGGCAGACGGGATGGCTATTGCCTTCTTACCCGAGCTCAGCAGGGCGATGCAGTCGGTCACGCCCTCACTCACATACAACGGCTCACCCTCCTTCAGATAACGCAGGATGGGAAGGTTGAACACATGAATACAACTATTGCGGGGAAAACGGAAACGAGGCTTGTCCTCACTCCTCTCCAGCAGTCGGCTCTGCACGTTCTGCACCCTGCCATCGATGTCACGATAGGGGAAGAGCAACGACGGCGCATCGTAGAACGGCTTGCCATATCTCCAGCATGGAACAGGCACGCTTATGCTACTCACACCCAGCCACTCCACCACCCTCGGATTGTACCCTCGCTCGTCAAAGAGGAACCTGCGTGCCTCGGCAGTAAGCACAGGACGCGCCACAAGGCTCGAGAGGTATTCGAGGTCAAGGGAAGACCCACCCCCGCCCTCCCTAAAGGGAGGGAGCCGAGAATGACTGTCCGTCGAAATGTTGGTTGCAAAGTTCTGAACGTTCGGAGCAACCAGTCCCCTCCCTGCAGGGAGGGTTAGGGTGGGTCCGAGCCATTGGCACGCTTCCTTGAAGCCAATGTTAAGCACTTTCTCTGTTAAGGCTATGCCGTCGCCACTCGCTCCGCAGCTCCAGCAGCGGAACGTGTTCCTTGCCACGCTGAAGGAGAGCGAGGCATGATGATCGTCGTGGAACGGACACAGGCACTTGTGTCGGGTGACCACGAGTCCGAGTCGCTCTGCGACCTCCTCAATGGGCAGGTCGCGGAGCTTCTGTAGTTCAAATCGGTCCATCATTTATGCCGAATAAACTTATCGGTTTTAGTGTACAGTCCCGTCTCGGCATCGTGGGTAATGAAGCCACGATACACCCACACGTTCAGCTGATGCTTGGTGCCAGACAAAGGCTTGTCCATCCTGGCACGAAGAGCCTCAAGCTCTGCCTGCGTGAATGAATCGCCAAGGCACAGCAACATATTCTGCGGACCCGACTTCATGACATCCTCAGTTGTGGTTCGAGGCTTGAACATATCGCCAAGCACACGCATCTTTGACCACAGGTCGAAGTAGCAGAACCATACCACAAACTCGCCTATGGAACGCGTCCACACCCGATTGTTCAGCAGCCATAGCGTAGCCCCCTTCTTCCACGCAGCAAGGATGCAGCGGTGGCTAAGGTCGAACAAGGTGTCGTCATCCGTCAGGTCGCCCACCTGAGCCATCTCCATCGCCAGCTGGTCGGCAATCTTATTGAGAGGCTTGATGACGAAACAGCCCCTCGCCTTGTCCAGACGCTCCAGATACTCGTCAAGCCTCGTCTGGAACGTTTCGTCATACGCACCCTCACGCGGTATCTTGCCCTTGCGCTCGCCACGAGGCTTGTAGGCAAAGCTCACACGCCCCGTCTTACCCGTGCGTATGTCACGCTTGTAGTATTCACGCGCAGCCTCCTCTGTCGATGAAATGTTGATGTTGGCACGCATCACAGGATTGCCCGTAACGCCATCGGCAGTTGCACGCAAGGCACCCACGCGCTTCACGTCATGAATGTTGATGAGCATCTGTCCCGAAGCCTTCCGACCACCGCACAACCCGTCGAGCATCTCCACCTCAGGCTGGTTGAAGTATTGCGCATGCCCCTCATCCTCCTCACACGCCATCGCATTCTGGATGAAAGCAGGCTTTGTGGTGTCCGAAGGAGGGAAATAGATGGCAACCGAAGGTCGGGTACTCTTCTCACGCTCCTTCTTAGGCTTAGCCTGCCATGCAGAAATTTTCTGCATCTCAATCTCGTCATGGGTACGAAAAGAGCGACAGATAGACTCCACAATCTTGTCCAACTGGTCTTTTCCCACACCAGAAGAGCCGATAAAATGGTTAATCTGACCGTGCAACTCAAGGAAACGGTTGTTGCAATACATCACCTTCACGCCTTGTAGATGAGACGCAAATGCCGAAAATGGCATCGGAGTGATAGCTTCACGCATCTCAGGAGACACTTGAGAGGTGTACAAACGTATGATTTCTGTGCCCTTTCCCGGTTTCGGCATAGCAGGAGCACTACCGCTAAATATATCATATACCATTGAAATAAAGACTTTTAACTATTAAACAATAACTTGATTAACAGTCTCAGTCACAGTCACAGTTCCCCAAAAACGATAATACACTTTTCTCTCTTCTTTTCTTATTTATCTTATTATTAATTAGTTATAAAGTATAAAAGAAGGGATTTAAGTAAAAAACGATTCCATTTTAGCAACTGTGACTGAGACTTGAGACTGCGATGATTACTCCCTTGTCGGTTTCTTCTCTATAAGGCCTGACACCATAATCAACTCCTTGGCAGCCTCACGACAGAAGTCGTCAAAGGTGTAGTTGCGATTGAACTGTGGACGGTTGAACGTGAGCAACAGCGTTCCTTCTCTCCTGCGGTTGACGTTGATGCACCTGCCGCTGAATATGCGCTCGTTGCGGTGCACGGGACGCACATCCACCATCTCCGTAAACGTGAAATGCTCATCGTCGAACACGTAATCCGTGTTTACCTTGTCACGTGTGAGGAAGCCCACATAGCGCTTGCCGCGCACCATCATCACGTCCGTCACGAGACGTGTCTTGAGGTTCACGCACAGGTGCGTGTTACGGTTGTACCTCAGGAGGTCGGCAGGTACGTCGATGTCCTTACGACTACGAGCCTTTTCGTTCTTTCTGTTTGACATAATCAAATTCTTTGTTTTGAAAATGCCCTCTTGCACTTGGCGCAGACATAGAGAAGCGTTATTCATCGCGCCATCGGAGCCGTGCTCAGCCTTGTTTCTGCATGGCATCAAAAAAGATTGCAGCAGAAACTTCCGATTAGAAATTTCTGCTGCAAAAGTATGTGATAATCATGTGTCCTCCTCTATCTTTCAACCAGTTCTGACGAGGCGGCAACCAAAAACAACAAAAGGGAAACTATCGGGAAACCGAGGGGAAACTTTCAGGAAACCATCTTCCGTTCAGGTGTTCACCTGCCTGCGCCAGTTCTGAACCGACGGGTTGTACAGTCCGTTGTCATGCAGAATGCTCCAGAGACGCGTTCCACAGCAACTGCGCAACAGCTTTTCCTTCCTGAGGAGGTCGTTGACCATCTGCGTCACTTCCGTGGGACGTACCCCGTCCACCATCTTCAAGAAACGCTCAGCCTCCATCCTGTTGCCGAAGAACAGGGGTGCCAGTTCGTCCACGATGGGAGGATGCGTCACGTCCTCATAGTCCGTGTCCACGGCATCCTCGCTAAGGATGCGTACCAATTCGCTTACACTCTGAGTCGTTACATTTCCGTTAATTCTGATGTTAATCTCCTTGTGATGGTGCGTCGCGCCGCTACCGTAATGGTAATAGTTTGCCATAAGAAAATACTTTTTTTCGTTTTTTATTAGATTTATATTTAATTGATTTAAGTTCACTCACGATAGTTAGATTCATATTGTCCCATTAATAATTGCAGCAGAAGGTGGATGAATGCTTGTTGTCGTCAAACATTCACCTTCCGCAAGAGCAAGGTTTTATTCATATAAAGTTCGATTGTACATGATATTAAATTACACCTCAACACACATGCAAATATAACTAATATTCCAGACAACAAAGAAAAAGCACTAACAAATTGTAACTTTATGTATGTTTTAACTATTCCACTTGCACCCATATTACATATATTCCTCTTTTACATGATATCTTTAATTGCTGAAAAAAGCGCAAAAACAGACATATAAAAAAGCATAGGTTAGAATCAAAAAAATTATCAATAAGATGTACGTAGTTATCATGAAATATTAGTATTTTTGCAAATGAAAATAAAGTAGTATACAACCACTTTATTTTTATAATACAAATAACGAGAAAACACAACTATCAAAAACTATGGCAAAAATAATAGTTCAAGATACAGAGATAACTGTCGTTAGTGTACAGAACGAAGATTATATCTCATTAACCGACATGGCTCACAGCCAGATGCAAGAGCACATTGTATTCAGATGGATGAGCTTGAAGAGTACTATTGAATATCTTGGAGAATGGGAGATGCTGTATAACCCTAATTTTAATTGTACCGAATTCGATACAATTAGGAATGCGGCAGGAAGCAACAACTTTGTTTTGTCTGTCAAGGCATGGATTGAGCGAACGGGCGCAATCGGCATTATGGCTAAAGCAGGCCGCTATGGAGGTACATATGCCCACCCTCGTTTTTGTAAAAAAATCCACCATGAGCAAACGACTTTATTACTTTGAATCATTTGCTATTCTTCTGCATTCCTCTCTTAATTCAGACACTTCAACCATTTTGTAAGGATTTTTGGCAATATTTACTATTGGCTTATACATCTGAATCAATTGCGTTTCCATGTCTTCTATAAGCTTTGTATTATTTTCTTTTCCTTCTTTTGTGTCTATTGGATAAGCTGTCACAACAATACAATTCACAAGAAGGTGTTCCCTAATCCATCTCTTGATTTTATCTGTATCAACAGGACTGAATTTATAGTTCTTGTCATTTTTCTTACCAACCAAAGACCCCTTAACAGGTCTATAACCTAAAATTGCTCCGATGCTTCTAAAGAATGTCGCAGGTTTTTCATTATGAAGTTCCTCATTCCAAAATCTTTGTAATAGGCTTTCAGATGCCATGCCTATATATAACAAGTTATGATTTCGCTTGACAAGTTCATCACAAAATGGGGGAAGGCAAATCATTCACATCCTTTATTTTGATAGCATACAAACCTGGCTTATCTGGAATCATAACGTCAGAAAGAACACTTACCTTCATGAAATTGTTATCATTCATCAAATCTTCGGCATTCGGCGTTGAACATTCTACCATTTGAGGCTTAATATTAGTAGTAGATACACTTTTCACAGGAGTTTTTGGAAGATAAGAGAAGCTACCAGAACTAAACTGCTTATACATCTCGTTTATTGCACTACTCTCCGCACCATTTATCTTCTTATCTTTATAATTCTCATAAAGGCGCTTAAATTCGTCTTTAGGTTTATAAAGCACTTCCAAATTACCGTTATATTTCTCCCGAATAAATTTCGCCACATGGTCCAAGGCATTATACCTAACATTGCTTTTAAGATTACGCCTATCAAACTCTTGACGCACCAATAATGTAAGTTCTTGTAAAGTCATAGCTTTGTTGAATAATTTTATTTGCATGTATTATGACACGGATTTCATGTCACGGATTCCAAGGAACAAAAATACACAAAAAATCAAGTGTCCACAAATATAAGACAAAAAATGTGTGACGTACACGTAGTTTTCGCAAATGATTTATACTTTTGCAACGAACATAATAAAAGATGAATGAAGCATAAAGAAAAAGCCTTCGGAACGCTTTCGTCCCGAAGGCTTTTATTTATTATGAAACCATGAAAGGTTCACGTAGTCAATCGCGAAAGGTGAATTTACCAGATTCGCTCCTCGCTTGCCGTCAAGTAATTGGCGAATTTCGGCGATATCCGTAAAATCGGCAGTCGTAACTGTCGAATTGTGCTGTTCAATCATAAACATCAAGCCAATTCAGCTTCCATCATGGTACATTCGATATCCGAATGACAAACCTGAAGGATGGAAGCATCCAAGGCATTCTCTATAGAAGCAATCGTGTCGATGGTGAAATTATGAGTTCCACACGCTATTTTTATTTGTTCCTATCAAGATGTCATAAAGCATTTGTCCGAGGGGGCAAAATAAAAGTAATAAAAAGGTGTTATTTTCTATTCACCATTCTCTATTCTCATCTGCAACATAGTTTTTCCCTTATAACTAAAATACTTTGGTCCTTGATAAGCACCTGAGTTATTCTGCATTTTCTCTGGTAAAAACTCTGCTGTGAATGCGGAAAGAGACCATAGGCGACCTTCATATTCTATCTTATCGTCAGAAGCAACTACAACAGGAAGGTTAAGAGCATCGAAAATGATTGTATCGCCAACTTTAAGTCCAACCATGTGAAATTTGAATGCAGGTTTGGTACTCTTACGTTTTTTATCTTCGTTGACAGCATTAATCTTCTTGTCTTCGTCCTTGCTATTACTAACAACAGGTTTTCCATCCACATATACAGCAAGTTCTGCATCTTCAAGCAAGTCTGCAATATCGCGCATAATATCGAGAGCTACAGAGGGGGCAATGTTGAAGAACTCACGATTCTGACGTATTCGGAGGTCTGTCAAACGGTCAATCTGCTTGTGAATCTGCTTTTCCACCTTGTCATACTTTGCTGTTTTAAGTGTAGCATATATTTCAAAAGGCAAAGGTACGGCAGTATTATCCAACTCCTTAGAGCGCACATCCACTGGACGTGAGCTCTTACCAATCTTTACCCAATCCTCACGAAAACTTGGATTAGTAAGAATGTAAACATAGCCTTGGTTGTTTTCGTTATTCATATTGAATATATATTATTTCAGAGTAATGTACAGTTAATTACTTCCTTTTATCACCTCCCAATGTCCTGTCTTATTGCTTCCCACATATTGGATGAGATTCATATCACGGAGGACATAGAGATCACGCTTTGTTGTTCGAAGACTAATGCCTAAAGCAACGGATAAATTTTGTGCATTTACCGTGCCACTTACCATGCCATTTACCGTGCCACTTTTTATTATCTCATAGATCTTGCGTTGTCTATCAGTTAGTTCTGCATTGTTTACTGGAACCTTTACCGTGTCATTTACTTGGACGGTACTTGAACGGTCAAACTCTTTTTCGGATGTCCACTCTGCCATCAATGTGGCCTTCAGAATAAAGGCATCGGCATGGAACGATGGGATAGCACAACCTTTTGTTTCCAACTCACTACAAATACGGTCAATACCCTCGCCTAACGCCTTGGGGGCTATCTGAATACTCTTACAATCAAACGTCTGGCATTCTTTGCGAGCCTGTATTTCTTCTATTGTCATCATTTCCGTCTATTCCTCTTGACTGAATTCTCCAGTCCGAAAGCAAAGATACTAAAAATAATCGTTATAAACGCAGAAAGGCTAAAAAACAAAAACAAACGAGTTAAAATTGGCATATTCCAGTAATGAAACAATATACACCCTAATCCTCTTTATGCGAATTCTTGCATTTCTCCATCCTCACCAGTTCGTTTATCGTCTTTGAGGAGGTCAGCTATCTTAACGAGTGTATCCAATCTTATTTTGCTGAGGTTATCTTAACAAGATCTGATTGCACATTATCAATCTCGACATATCCCTCTGTATGAAGCGCTTTATCAAGGATGTCCGTCTTGTAGGCAACCTTCGTACCACGACACAATAGCGTGCCTATGTTGAGTACAAGTTTGTAGAGTTGGTGTCCTTGAATATGGAGATAAGCATTAGTCTCATCAAGATGTTCATTTTTCATCGGCACGTTTTGTTGGAGGTTAGCTATGGCCTCTCTGAACAACTTTGCCACTCTTTCCAAATAAGCTCTACCATTATTTGCAAGTTCATCACGCTTGGGTTGCAGTGGCAGACATGCGTTGAATTTGGTAATGTTCCATTGTTGATTTAACTCGGAACTTTGGCTGTAATGCACAAGATATAGAAGCGGTTCATACACAATCTTGGAAAGACCTTGCAAGAAAATGCGAAAATCAAATTCCACATTCGGTAACAACTTGACGAGTCGTGCTTGAAGATATTCTGATTCGCAGAAATGATTTTCCCAAGAATATGCATAAGTTTGAGCTATAAAATTGTCGGGCGACAATCCTTCTTCTCCTTTCAACTGTCGCAAATCGCTATCTATACAGATGAAGAAACGATTGGTAAGAAAAGGTCTGTAGCGTAAGCATTGCTCACAACCACGAGCCTCATTGCCTCTATCATTCTTCGAGTATGCAAGAAAATGGTAGGTTGCAGGAGACGCTTTCTGAAGCTGATAATCCCAAAAGAGTTCGTCTTCGGCATCTTCCAAGTGTACTACTGCCTTTAATCTCCTGTCTCGTAACGGAAGATTTTGATAGTAGCGTGCTTGATCTTCTATTCTATTCATATCCATTACTTGATAGGTGTTATAACATCTTCCATGTAGATAATCTTATCGCCCCATCCTGCACCAAAGATACTTGGAGAATGGGTAGTGATAAAGAACTGTGCATTTGGATTGAACTTAACAAGTGTATCAATCAGCTTATATTGCCAACTGATATCGAGAGAGTTCTCAGGCTCATCAAGTAACACATATGACTCCTTGCCATCAAGAAGGAAAACACGAAGCATAATCAGCAGTATCTGCTTTTCACCAGAGGACAGAGCATCAATAGGCAAAATCTGTCCATCGGAAACAATATTGAACTTGTTTCCTTCTATTTCGATGTGTTTTTTTGTCTCTTGAAAAAGACCATTGATGATGGAACAGAAGTCCTCTATTCGCGCTTTCATCTCAGTCTGTTTTTCTGCGGGAGCATCAATCATCGCCATACGATGGTACATCATTGACGGGCCTGTTTTCATATCGAACATATAGAACTCTAAATCCTGAGTTAACGCATTAGAAACCTTGCGCTTGTCACGCATGGCTAAATTATCGATAGACGGCACATATATAACTTGATTTTTATCTTCGAGATTTTCCAGTGCAAGTTTATATAACTCATTCAGCAGGGTGGTTTTACCACTACCATTGATACCAACGATGATATTTACATCTTCGTTGGCATTAAAATGGACGTTATACTTATTCCAGAGTGTACCTCTGATTGTTGTGAATTTGGAGTATGACATGATGCCTATTCTTTAATATACTTCGTATTTTGACGATGTTACGCCTTATTCTATGATAATACGCTTACAAAATTAATTAATTTTCCACGAAATAAAGAAAAGGAATCCATTTTTCAACGAAATACAGCAAAATTTATACTTTTTCATCACTTTTATTCTATACAACAAGCTTATAAGCACGCAAGGTAAAAAAAATACATCTTGATTATTTATTCTACTTTTTTTGCTCCTCAATTTGTGGAGTGATGTTGCATCTTAACGAAAAAGGTGGTAATGATGTTTTTTAGCACATATAACATATAAGCAAGGGACAATAGTTTGACGGAATAAAAGATTATTACTACTTTTGTAACGGATTTTGAGAAGAACAGAGATTACATAATCAAAAACAACATGAATACAAAAGACAATGGATTAACAATCAGGACGGCAAAGCCTGAGGACGCTAAGGCACTTGTGGAGATTTATGCTCCATACGTTATAGATACGGCAATCACTTTTGAATACGAAGTGCCAAGCGTCGAGGAGTTTCGCAACAGAATAATCAAGACTTTAGAGAAATATCCATACTTCATAGCAGAAAAGGACGGAAAGATTCTTGGCTATGCGTATGCTGGCGTATTCAAGGCTCGCAGGGCATACGACCATTGTGTGGAGACAAGCATCTATGTAGATATGAATGCTCATGGTCAGGGCATAGGCAGAAAGCTTTACGAGACATTGGAGGCTGAACTGCAGAGTCGCGGTTTCATCAATATCAACGCTTGCATCTCATGGATTGACGAGCCAAACAAACATCTCACTCACCAGAGTCCTAAGTTCCACGAGAAGCTTGGCTACAAGAAGAATGCACACTTCCATCGCTGCGGCTACAAGTTTGGCGAGTGGTACGACATGATATGGATGGAGAAACTGCTTGATGAGAAATATTTCAAGCAGAGCTTGAAGTGAAAAGTGAAAAGTGAAGAGTGAAAAATCAAGTTTACTCTGTTCGCCAATTGCTTCTAAAACACAGAGGGCACAGAGAACGCAGAGCTTTTCTTTGAAAGGTTATTAGGTTGTCAGGTTTCAGGTTATTAGGTTTGATACTTGTTGCTGAGAACATTCAAACCTGAAAGCGTAGCGACCCGATAACCTTAAACCTAAAAACCTTTACAGCTCGGTGTACTCCTTGTTTCAAAAAATTCTTAAATCTTAATTTTTATTCTAAAGGTGAACGCAATTATCATAGGCGCAACGTCTGGTATAGGACGTGCAATAACAGAACAGCTGACACAAAAGGGTTGGCAGGTAGGCATAGCAGGACGCCGTATCGGTGTGTTGCAGGAGATGCAGAGCCGTAATATCAACATCATCGCCACGCAGGAGATAGACGTAACCAACGACAATGCCGTAGATGGGCTCAACAGCCTCATTGGCAAGATGGGAGGACAGATTGACCTCTACTTCCACAGTTCGGGCATAGGCTATCAGAACATCGAGCTGGATGCAGAGAAGGAGTTATCTACCATCATGACCAACGCTCTCGGAATGACTCGCATGGTCATAGCGATGTTCGACTACTACGTCAAGCATCCTGAGCAGAAGGGACAGATAGCCGTCATCAGCAGTATTGCTGGCACTAAGGGACTGGGAGCAGCACCTGCCTACTCATCAACCAAGCGATACACACGACATTATCTTGAGTGCCTCTCACAGCTGATACACATACGTGGCATCAAGAACATCACGATAACGGACATACGTCCAGGATTCGTACGCACACCTCTGCTCAAGGGTGACAACTATCCTGTACAACTCGACGTGAACGATGCTGCACGCGACATACTCAAGGGCGTGCTTGCCAAGAAGTCTGTCGTAACAGTTGACTGGAAATACCGTATCCTCGTATTCTTCTGGAGTCTCCTTCCACGATGGATATGGGTGAGGATGAAAATATGTTGAGAATGATAAGATGTGAGTTATGAGTTGTCTCTGGATGGTAACTCATAACCCACAATTTATAACTCATAACTCACATTTATCATGCATTTGCTAATCCGACAAACACAAATGTCAGAAACAGCACAAGGATTACAAAACGAATCCAATTTATTATCCGAATAACTCTATCAGCCTTTTCTTTGTTCATTGTAGCTTTCATCAAGGAGATTGATTCGCACCTTGATGACATCACAAATGTAGGAATGCGATGTTACAAAAATATTTCAAAGGTGTTACAAAGGCATTTCTCAACCTCTTTGTAACAGGATTGTAACATCTGCGTAATATATCCGTAATATGATTGTATCATCTTTGCACCAGATATTAGGCAAGTTCTGTTTCCTATGAACCTGTCATAAAAGATGAACAAAGAAAAAATATGGATTTAATCATTAACATCTTCTCACTTATTGGCTCTCTTGCTTTGTTTCTTTTTGGTATGAAAACAATGTCCGAGGGACTTGAGAAGTTTGCCGGAGATCGTCTGCGTGGCATTCTTTCAGCCATGACAAAGAACAGAGTAATGGGAGTCTTGACGGGTATTCTTATCACAGCACTTATCCAGTCATCTTCTGCTACAACAGTAATGGTCGTTAGCTTTGTGAATGCAGGACTTATGACACTTTCTCAATCTATTGGAGTTATTATGGGTGCCAATATCGGTACAACCGTAACTGCATGGATTATCTCAGCAGTAGGATTCAAAGTAAACATTGCCGCATTTGCCATTCCTCTGCTTGCTATTGGAATGCCACTTATCTTCAGCGGAAAAAGCAACAGGAAAAGCATTGGTGAGTTCATCTTCGGATTCTCATTCCTCTTTATGGGATTGTCATTCCTTCAGGAAGCAGCAACAGCTATGAACATAGGTGATATGGTTGCAGGAATGCTTGCACATGTACCACAAGATTCATTCTTCACAATCATTCTTTTCGTAATCGTAGGAGCTTTGGTTACCATGATTGTCCAAGCATCAGCAGCAACAATGGCAATCACTCTCATGCTCTTTGGAATGAACATTCCCGGCTTTGGTTTTGAACAAGCTGCAGCACTTGCCATGGGACAGAATATCGGTACCACCATCACAGCCTTTATGGCATCTCTCACAGCAAACACGCAGGCACGCAGAGCAGCACTTGCACATATGTTCTTCAATGTGTTTGGAGTAGCTGTTGTACTTATCATATTCTATCCAGCTTGTGACGCAGTCAGTTGGTTCGTAAATAATTTTATGGGTGGAGGAAACGACTTGTTCAAGCTTTCTACCTTCCATACAGCGTTCAACATCATCAATACATTCCTGCTCATTGGTTTTGTAAAGCAAATAGAGATGTTCGTATGTCGCGTGTTGCCAGAGAAAGATACTGACGAACCAGAGAAATTACAGTTCATCACAGCAGGACTTCTTTCCACGGCGGAATTGTCATTACTTCAGGCACGCAAGGAAATCGTGCTATTTGCAGAGCGTTGTCAGAAACAATTTAACTATCTTCTCAAGATGCATAATATCGACAACGATGACGACTTCAACGAGAAACTGGAGAAGGTAAAACGATACGAGGACATAACTGACAACATGGAATATGAGATTGCCCACTATCTACAGAAGGTTAGTGAAGGTCGCCTCTCTGACGATGCAAAACATCAGGTGCAGCGCATGCTTCGTGAACTTGATGACCTTGAGAGTATAGGTGACTGTGCATTCAACATCTCACGCATCCTCTCACGCAAGCGTACAAAATGCAAGGTACACTTCACAGAGACTCAGCTCAAAAACATACAAGAAATAGAGCAGATGGTTGGAAATGCCATTGAACTGATGATATCAACGCTTAATGAGCCAGAAGGAGAAGGGCACAACATAGATAAGAGCTATAAGGTAGAGGATGACATAAACAAACTTCGTTCCTACCTTAGAGAAGAAAACATCCAACAGTTGTCACAAGGTGCTTATGACTATCAGTTAGGAGCATTCTACATCGACACAATAAATGGATATGAGAAACTTGCCGATTATGTTCTCAATGTAGTTGAGAGCAAGGCAAGAAAAACTAGAGCGTAAACCTAATAGTCAAGCCTCCTCCGGGAGTATGAAGTGCAGTAACTGTTCCTCCGTGTACAGATACTGCATTTTTTACTATTGCAAGGCCAAGACCTGTGCCACCAAGTTTACGGGAGCGACCTTTATCGACACGATAAAAACGCTCAAACAGATGTGGCAGATGTTCTGTTGCCACACCGGCACCATTGTCCGAAAAGACAAACTCATCATCTGAGAAGCTTATCTTTATTTGTGTTGCACCAGTAGCATAAGCAATGGCATTATCAACAAGATTACGGAATATACTATATATGCTTGCCTCGGGGTCATTAAGCGGAGAACTGATAATAACTCGTGACGGCATTTTCACAACACACTCTATGCCCTTCTCACTTAATTGCAAAGCTGTATCTTCAAGCACATTGTTGATTATTGGTACAACATCAATTAGCTTTTCAGAATCAGCCATCTGCCTTGAAGGAATCTCATCAAGCTTTGTGAGCAGAGCCATGTCAAGGAGAAGCTTATTCATTCGCTCACTCTGAGCATAGCAACGTTCCAGGAAGTGCTGTCGCTTGTCCTGTGGCATTTCAGGGTTATCAAGAATACTCTCCAGATAGCCGTGAATACTTGCAGCAGGAGTCTTCAGCTCGTGTGCGGCATTCTGTGTCAGCTGACGCTTTATTCTCACCTTATCCTCTTCCGAGTTACGTAGTTTCCAATACAAGGTAATGATGGTATGTGAAATCTCACCCAACTCATCATCAGGTAATCTTCGTTCCAATTCATGGTCCAACTGGTCACCTTGTTCTGCCTTTATGGCAAACTCACGCAAATAACCTATATGACGACTTATTCGTCGAGTATTGAGATAGAGCGCAATACCAAGTAACAAAGTCAGCACAATAGCAAAATAGATGTATGTATTATCAGCCTTAAGCGACTCCGTTAACTCGGCAGAATAAGGAACAGCAGAACGAATCACAAGATTACCCATCCTTGTTGCAGAATAGAAGTATGTCTCGTGAGTAGATTGTGAAGTACGCTTTATATCATATCCACTGCCACTTCGCAAAGCCTGTTGCACCTCCGCTCTTTGAAGGTGATTAGAGAGAGAATCTATATTTTCATAGTCGTTGTCCTGAAGTACGCGTCCCTTTATATCAATGACTGTCACACGCATTCTGTCAATGCAGTGAGTGAGTGTATAATCACGAAAAAGACTGTCGTTGAGCATACCTTTTTCGCCCAACGACTGCATCATCTCATAATTGTACATCTGCAAACGGGAGTGCAAGATGTCAATCTTATAGTCTTTTTCTCTGTTGTACTGGTAAACGCTGAAGCATATTGCAAACAACAAGAAAATGCCTCCAATACTCATCAGCAGGTTCAACTGAAACGATTTACTTCTCAAAGCAGTAGCCATAACCAATGCGTGTTTTTACCTGTTTCCCATAACGACCTATCTTCTTGCGCAATCGAGTAATATTGACATCCACGGTACGGTCAAGCACATACACATCGTGCGGCCAACAACGACTTAGAAGCTCCTCTCTTGAAAAAACCTTACCAAGATTCTGCAAAAGGAGTGAGAGGAGTTCAAATTCAAGTTTAGTCAGAGACAAATCCACTCCGTCGAGAGTAGCCGTCTTAGAATCAAGATTAAGGTCGATTGTTTCGTAATGAATCTCAGGTGAAGACGAAGGCAAAGCATCTTCTTCGTGTGAGACCTGCGAAGGAGCTGCTCTACGCAACACAGCCTTAACCCTTGCTTTCACCTCCTTCATACTTAACGGCTTTGAAATATAGTCATCTGCACCGATATTGAGTCCCTTGACAGTATTATCTTCATCGTCAAGAGCAGTCACGAATATGATTGGAATGTTTACTGTGTCGGCATCAGCTTTCAGTTTACGAGCCATCTGAAACCCAGACATTTCCCCCATCATCACATCAAGAAGAATAAGATTAGGCAATGCCTCCCCACTCTGCTTCTCATTGTTGAGAATTTCCAAAGCCTCTTCAGCAGAGTTGGCAGCAACCACCTCATACCCTTCTGTTTCAAGATTATATTGCAATATCTCACAGATATCCTGTTCATCATCGACGACAAGTATTTTCATAAGTCATTAAGTATTATGTGCCATGAAAGGAAGTTACGATATGCAAATATACTACTTTCTTTTGTATGTATGGAGTACAACAGGTGTTACAATGTTATTACATTATTCAACACCAAGCATCCACATGCTTAAAACGAAGAGTAAGTAACCATCTGTATCATCTGTCCCGGGTCACCAATGACTAAGGTGAGGGTGTGCGATGTACGTGTCTTGTCAACAGGAAGGGTGAGGAGGTAATCCTTGCGGTTGTTGAGTACCTGCAGTTTCCATGGGTACGACCACTCCACTATCTTATTCTCGCAAACAACGGGCTTGCAGCCGTCCACACTCACTCCAAATCTGTTGCTCCTGCCACGATACAACGGCCACACAGGAACGGTACTAATCTGAAGCTTCACGCTGTCGCCTTCTAACACGAAAGGAATATCGATGTGTGACGAAGAAAGACTTGTCGGGTCTTCCACCTTGTCGTATGCATCGCCCAACTGAATGACATTCCAGTTTGTACCCATTCCCTCTATCATTCGGAAAGGAGGCGCAGGAGTAATCTTGTCCAACTTCAGTTCATCGTCATACGTTGTGTATAGCTGATCCTTTGGCAACTTGTATTTATCCGTAGGTTCAGTAACCAACTCAGGCATCTTCTGATACTGTGCACGAAGACCAGGTGGGACTTCCGACATCATTCCGTTCCACTTGCCATCAAGCATAGTGTTGTATTTCTTTAGCAAAGAATCTATATTATTCTGCATCTTCTGAGCACCCTTATACGACTTATCACTACCAGTCTGATGATTTTCCCATACTGCCAAGAACTTCATATCATTATTTATGGCAGACAAAGCAGAATAACCAATCAACTCAAAGAATGAAGTACGTAAACTGTCTGGTAGTTCGTTACTAAAAGATTCTATCATAGACTCAAGAAAGCCATAATTCACATATCTCATAGAATAGTGGGCTTTAGGAGAGAATCTACTTACATCCATGTCGAACGGAGCATCGTGCAATCGTTCATTCTCCTTGCTATCCCATTCTATTTCATACCCCATGTACTCAGGCTTTCTGTCCCAAGCAGGACGGTAGTAGAAATCTAATATGGAACCAAATATCTTTTTCAACCTACCATCAGAATTATCCAAAGACTTCCCAAATATGTCACAAAGCATATCCGTCTGATGGTTATACGCCTTCTCATACGTGAACGACTCCATGTCCCAAGCCATATCCATGAATGTCTGTATGCCAAGTTCCATAGGCTTGATATCACCTACATTGAGAAGCCAGTAGCGGTCAGCACCTGCATCGTACGCCTTCTTCAGTTCCTCGTACATAAACACAGGAGGCGTGGTGTTCATCCACAGGTAATCATGAGGCGTACCAAGATAGCTGATGTGGTAATACACTCCGCTGCCACCCTTGCGCTTACGTTCTTCAGGACTGCTCACCCGCTTCATGTAGCCGTAGTTATCGTCTGGCCACACTATGGTCACGTCCTCTGGGAGGTCAAGACCAGCATCGTACACATCAAGCGTCTCCTTGTACGGAACAAATATCTGAGGAATATCGTCCTTCGCACGCTTCTTATACTTGCTGAGTATCTTACGCTGTTCACTTATCACCTGTTCAAGCACACGGGCACGCTCCTCAGGGCTTTTAGGTCCTTTCATGGCACCATCATGCAAACCACGCATACCAACCGTGTAAATATTGTCATACTGAGCAGTCTCCTTAATGCGCTTGTCAAGTTTCTCAAGTATATGCTTGCCGTTAGTCACATAGTTCCATTCGCCATCCTTCTGTGTATCCCATTCCAGCTTGGAAGCATTATTGAACAGCAGAGGCTCACAATGGCTTGTCGTAATCATGATGCCCCACGAGTCTGCCACCACCTGACTCTCTGGATGAGTATAGAAAGCACCCGTGCATGAGTGCATGGCAGGAGCAAGCATATTGCCACGCAGACGCAGGATAAGTTCGCACACCTTGTCGTATGTCTTAGGACCGATATCGCCCAACTCTGGTTCAAAGGTCTTAGCCGCCCATACCTTCAAGCCCCAGTCCTCATCGTTGATGAAGATGCCACGGTACTTCACGCTTGGCGACTTGCTCACTATCGTCTCCTCATACTCAGCCTTCTTCTTACGTTCCACAGGCACGTCAGCCCACCAATACCAAGGACTCACGCCTATCTTCTCGCTTACATGGAAGACGCCATACGCAAGTCCACGTGCATCGCTACCCGTGATGCGCACACACTTCTTGTCTGAGTCGATGGCATATCGTTCCCACTCGCCCGCAAGTTCCGTATGACCATTGGCAAAACGTGACTTTCCAAGCGTAGCAAGTACAATACTATTGCCCTTGACAGGCTCTGTGGATATGGCAGGACGAACGCCAGTCACACGTTCAATGTCGTCAGCAAGTACACCTGCCATCTTAGCCGTAAGTGCACAATCCGCCTTGTCATACACGATGGTAGCCTTAGCCAAGTCAATGGCTTGCGCAAACAAGGAATATGTAAGTGCCAAAGCACCGATGAATAGTTTTCTCATGATAAAATAATCCTCTATATTAGTTGAATGGTACAAAGGTACAAAGAATTGCGAACATTACATTATTATTCTGTAACAAACTGTTTGGTGTATGAAACAATTCTGCTGCTACACAAGCATCAGAATTGTTCTAATATTAGTATTCGCTTCTGTCAACTACGCACCATCACTATTTTACAAAAAGTTGTCATAACAACAAAGGACGCAGAAAGAATAAACTCTCTGCGTCCCTCAATATGTGTTGAAAAATTACTTGTTAGCCGAATCCATATAGTTCTTAATCATCGGGTTCTCACGGAAAGCATCAGGTGCAAGACTATAGATTTCCTCTATCTGACCATTAGTCATCGGACGTCCGTACTTGCTGTACTCCTGATCACACAACTGGAGAAACCATGTAATGCTAAGCACATTGTCAAAGTTGTCGGTAATGAACTTTGTCTCCAACTTGTCGAGTGCCACTCTCAGTTCAGCCTCATCCTCGCCCAACTGACGAAGTATCTCGTCGTGGTCAACACCGCTGAGGATAAGCTCCGACTCACGATGAGGCAACTCTGCCAGTTGCATTGTCAGCGAATCACGTGATGTGAGGAACACATACAACTTGTCGTTGAGCGGAGTACCTTCCACCTTCATCAACGAGTTCTGAAGGTTCACCTTGATATCGCCTTTCTCCAATACTACAGGCAACTGACATACACCGAGATTGAGCATGACACACATCACGGAATCAACCGTACCACTCATGGAGAACTTACCATGCAGCACCTCACAAGAATCTATCTTTATTATCTCTGAGCCCTTGTTGTACTCAAGGTACGCTGTATTTGACTCCAGTACTGTCTGCAACGATGTACCACTTATTGTGTAAGAATCGGCACATGACGAAAGTACCATCAACAACGATGCCACGAGGCAACTATATATTACTTTTACCATATATTCATGTTAGTTATTCAAAAAACAAAGCAAATATACAATTATAAGGGGATGTAACAAAATATTAAGCGCAGTGGATTGGAGAAATTAAACTTTATTAACAGTTTCAGCACAGATAGACATTTCTTTACATCAAAAGGCTTGTCACACGGGAAAATATATGTAACTTTGCGCTACGACATACCTGCACATTAGTGCCAATATAAGAAACAAACAACGACTATGCTTGATTCAATTATATTCATAATAGTAAGTGCAAGGCTACTGATTGGCTGGGCACTTGACATGATATTCGGCGACCCTACATGGTTGCCCCATCCAGTAGTATGGATGGGCAAATGGATAGCGATGGGCGAACGTATGCTTAACAAAGGACGATGGCGCATGACGAAAGGTGCAATATTTGCGGTAGGCAGCATAATGCTTACATACCTCCTCGTACACGCACTACTCATTACCATAGAGAGCATTTCATTGAGCAATCATATTCCAGAGACAGGACATATTGCACTCGACATGGTATTTATCTATGCTCCATACACGCTTGTCAGCGCCATACTCATCTTCTTCTGCCTTGCAGGAAAGACACTTCGCAAGGAAGTGAAGATGGTGTTTGAAGCCGTTGACCGAAGTGTGGAGGATGGTAGAATACAGGTGGCACGTATCGTGGGACGTGACACTCGAGAGTTGTCAGCACAAGAGTGCCGTACCGCCGCATTGGAGACACTTGCCGAGAATCTATCTGACGGTGTCGTTGCGCCACTCTTCTGGATGATGATGCTTGGCGTACCTGGTATGGTTGCCTACAAGATGGTCAATACGCTCGACTCAATGATTGGCTACAAGACGGAGCGTTACCGTGACTTCGGCTGCTGGGCTGCAAGGATTGACGATATTGCGAACTATATACCTGCACGACTGACGGCATTCCTCATCATGGCTGCATATTGGTGTCTAAGCATCACGGGTAATTCCATGGGTACACAGCGTAGCACCTCATTCCTCTTCCGCTTTGTGCATAACAACGCACGCAACCATGCTTCACCAAACTCAGGATGGCCAGAGAGTGCACTCGCAGGTGTGCTTGACTGTCGCTTTGGTGGCGGACACACTTACTTTGGCGAGTACATCTATAAACCATATATCGGTATGAACGCGCGTAAACTAACAACGAGCGACATGCACCTATCATTACGCATATCGCTCGTTACAGAGATATTGATGATTATTATATTTCTTTCAATGTCTGCTCTTTCTCTTTATTGTCAGCATTGACCTTCAGTTCCTTTGTTCCCACATACAACATATAACGGCTAATCACGAATATTGGGACGACGAGTCCCCATGCAATATTGATGGTTGTCTGGTTCTGCAACGCCTGAGTACTTATGCCGTTTACTCCATAGACCATGAGAGTAACGATGAGTATTCCGCAATAGAGTATGTGACGTAGAGCAAGAAGCCAATAGGAGAAACATATCTTTCTTATAGGCTTGATACTGAGGTCACGGTAGAGAGCCCATCCTGCAAGGAAGCACGTAACAATGGCAACAGCCTCAGTCGTAAGTTTGAAGAAGAAAACCAATCCCATTGCTTCGTACGACAAGAATACCACAAGTGCATTAGCTACTGCCACTATGGCATCAAGCACAAAGTAGAATTGGAAGCGGTTGTTCGGCATTCGTGAACCCATCCATACAATGTGCATGGAGAACGAAACATAGAGTACGACCTGCAACCACACAGATATGTCTGTGTAGTAATACTTCACTACGTTAGCAAACTGACCGACTGATTCATATATATTATCAAAGTTACTCATGAATGGTTGCTTGAATGCGCCTATCATGCTTTCCACCAACAATAGTAATGCGAATATTTTAAGACTGTCTCGTAGTTTCATAGGATTCGTTGTTTTTTATGTTATGCGCAAAGGTATGAAATATTTGTATAATAATGCGTATCTTTGCACTAAATTTTTTAGACATGCTTATTTCTTTTATTCTTTATTTTTTACTCCTATGGAGCGTTTCACGCTTTGTAGGCACAAGCAGCAACGACGGTTTCTTCCGTGGCAACCACCAGTCGCCATGGGCACTTGTGGCATTCGGAATGGTGGGTGCTTCGTTCAGTGGAGTCACGTTCATCGGTGTACCTGGAATGGTACTTACGGGCGACATGACATATCTACAGATGTGTATCGGATTCTTTTTCGGTTATCTTGTTGTGGCATTCGTACTGTTGCCAGTATATTACAAAATGAGACTGACATCCATCTACGGTTACCTACAAGAGAGATTTGACACAACCTGCTACAAGACGGGAGCATGGTTTTTCATCATATCCAAACTCAGTTCTTCTGCTGCCAAGTTCTATGTAGCTTGCCTCGTACTCCATGAGTTCGTATTCAGCGAATACGGAATACCCTACCCACTCACAGTCATTGTCACACTATTCTTCATCTGGCTATACACACGCAAGAGTGGTATCAAGGCACTCGTGTGGACGGATGCGTTGCAGACGCTCTGCCTTATCGTGGCACTTATACTTATAATGGTGCGTGCTGTGGATATGCTCGGCATGAGCTATGGCGAAGCATGGAAGGCTGTGACGGAGAGCACACATGCAAGGGTGTTTGACTTCGGTGACATGATGAGCCGTAGCAACTTCTGGAAACAGTTCCTCAGCGGTGTATTCGTAGTCATCGTGATGACAGGACTCGACCAAGACATGATGCAGAAGAACCTCACGTGTCGTGACCTCCATTCTGCGCAAAAGGATATGTGCTCATACGGCATACTATTCATGCCTGTCAATGCACTCTTCCTTATGCTCGGCATACTGCTCACGTTGCTCTACCCTCACCTTGGCATGGACATCCCAGAGAGAGGCGACGACCTTCTCACTGGACTTGCTGCAACAGGAATGATGGGCAATGCCGTGGTGATGTTCTTCACCATCGGAGTGATAGCAAGTGCATTCTCAAGTGCCGACAGCGCACTTACCGCACTCACCACTTCGTTCTGTGTTGATATTCTCAACCGTGACAAGGACGATGCCCAAAGCATTGGTCTGCGCCGACGTGTACACATTGCCATGGTTGGCGTATTCGTTATCTTTACACTTGCGTTCAAGTGGATTGGTTCAAGCAGCGTGATAGACCTCATATACACTTTGGTGGGTTATACCTATGGTCCTCTGCTCGGACTCTACGCTTTCGGTATGCTCACCAAGCACAAGCCACGAAGTAGATTCGTACCATTCATTGCTATACTGTCACCAGTCTTGTGCTACCTGCTCGACACATTTACGGTCAACCATTTCGAATACAAGTTCGGCTATGAACTGCTTATGCTCAATGGCCTCCTCACTTTCGCAGGACTGTGGATTGTGTCACGACGTGACAAAGCCATTTCTATCTAAACACAGAGAGAACAAAGGACTCACACGCTTGCCATTGTAAATATTTTTTACGCACCGTGTAAAAAATATTTACAATGGCATTTCTTGTACCATTTCCACCATTGCTGGTGTCGTATGAGACAGTATCTTTGCACACGCAAAACAAAAGGACATTACATATCACATTTCAGAACAATTCACTTTCGAAGGTTATTTTTAGTGAAAACGACTGACATCGATATGCCTTGCCAACCATCCCCGATACTGTGTCGTGAGACACTTTGCTATTGGTAGGCACATCCTCCCATTTGCACCCCAAGGTGCATACTTATGACAATGGGAATTTATGAACATTTTCAGAAAGCACTTGTTTATTAGCTAAAGCTTTCTTCGCCCGATGACTGGCAACGCAACACGTAGCCATGATTCGGGCGAACTTTTGAGAGTATTATCTTTCTGTGGTACTAACTTACATTTCCATACGAAGCTTCATCGCACCAACTGTCACAAAACTATTCTGTTTCGTTTCACGCAGGCAATTATGGAGCATATTTGTATTAAATACATAAAATAATGCACAATTAGATGTTTTTTGAGGTTCGCACGGTTTTATTTATAGAATATTATCTATAACTTTGCACCCGTTAAAGGGAAATAGCGTTTTAGTGGACAATGGAATCGCATATATTCTCTGCGTAAAAACCTTTTTTTTAGAAAAAGCTTTTTTTGAACTATATAACTACTGATAAGTAGCTAATTTTAGAAGATAATAATAAAAGAATGGAATCAATGAAAAAATTATTTGGTATGCTTATGCTTGCCAGCACATGTTGTGGCAATACATATGCAGACGATGTGAACGTGGGTGAAGGTGGATGTTTTCTACGAACTAATGTTGGAACGACACTTGCACCAGAATACAAGTATCTTGAAGCTGGTGGCGAAACATGGGGAACTGCTGCCGTGGTAGGCAAACATGGTCTTGAGTTGTCGCTGGAAAAAATTAAGGACAATACTTACAACATTGCTTCTGTGGCATTCAATAACAATGCTACATCATTCGTATATTTTGACGGAGCATACTTTGACCGTGGTCATGATGAGTCTGAGAATGTTTTTAGTGCAGTAAAGGATGGCTCAGAGACAATCGGCTACAAGATATGGGCGTCAAAGGGCATCGGAGGCGCTGGTTACCTTACTCTTGACAGCGATGGTAAAACTATCAATAAGGCAACAAACAGTAACAATGCCATTGTGTGGGAAATTGTAAGCAAAGCAGACCGCATGAAAGAGTTGAACAATGCTACGCCTAACTATCCTGAGGATGCAACATTCCTTATCCACGACCATGGCTTCAGCCGTCGAAATCTTGATAATACTTATTGGTGCATCAACTCTGATGAAAACAAATTGGGCAAGAGTGCCAGCAATGCAACAGTTGTGGATGGTGTTTCTTACTACATTGGTTTGTCTGGTAGTCCAACCGTTAGAAACAATAACTACGACCTTAATTTGGAAATAAAGGGCAGCGGAAACACAACGAACCCATATCGTATTTATCAGAAAGTGTCAGAACTGCCAAAGGGAAAGTATCGCTTGTCTGTTTACGGATTTAGTAGTGTGGCAAATGGAGCTGCCCTATATATAAAAGATGGAAATGGACTTCTTGCATCAACTACATTTACAGCTGGCGTGACAGGAATCTCAGATGGTGTTGACGCAGCAAAGTTGTTCAATGAAAGCGAACAGTACAAGAAAAGTGTAGAGTTCGTAGTATCCACGGATGACGTGGTAATTGGTATAACGGGTTCATTGAAAAAGAATGAAAAAGCATACATTGACAACTTTGAACTCACTTATTATGGCGCAGAAGAAGAGCCATACCTTTCACTTGCTGATGACAAGGACAACAGCAAGGAAATAAGTGATGCTGATGGAAAGGTAAGTACAGCAACTCTCAGCGGACGAACAATCAACGTAGGAGGCTACAATACTTTGAGCGTTCCTTTCAGTGTTTCAAAGGATGCTATTGATAAGACATTGGGTGAAGGCAACTGGTCATTAAAAGCTCTTTCAGACGTAAATGTTAAAGATGGTGACATTACACTTGTGTTTGCCGATGCCTATTCCATCGAAGCTGGTAAGCCATACCTTGTAAGTGTTGCCAAAGCCGTAAGTGAACCAACATTCCATCATGTCATGGTTGACGCAAAAGCTAATTCAACTATAGATTTTGATAATGGTATCAGTTTTGTGCCTGTACTCAACTACTCTACCATAGGTAAGGAGGGCGACGAAGTTGAGTCTATGATTTTCCTCGGTGCAAACAACACACTCTACTACCCACTTGCAATGCCAGCACAGATGAAGGGAGGACGTGCTTACTTCTACGTGTCTGACCCATCAATTCTTCAGAATGTTTCACGTCGTATATCTTTTGACTTCAATTCTGAGACTACAAGCATCGATATTGTAAGACACAATGCAGAATCTGATGGTGCATGGTACACAGTGAACGGAACAAAGCTTGCTGGTGAGCCAACACGCGCAGGTCTTTACATCAACAACGGAAAAAAGATAATAATTAAATAATGGAATATATGAATAAGACAGAATACATATCACCAACAGTAACAGTTCGTCGATCACAGTTACGCTCCAGCCTTTTGGCAGGAAGTAGTGCAGGACTTTCAAACGGTAAAGCAATAAAGACAATAGGCCTTGGAGATGCAACACTCACAGGCTCTGGTAAGTCTGGCCTGGTAACACAAGACAATTCTCTGTTTGCTTGGTAATCATAAGGAGGCTTGAGGTTCCATAGTGGAATATCAGGCCTTCTTTTTATATTGATAGACATATGAGCCGAACAAAGTTTATCAGTATAAATGTCTTGACAAAACAAAAATGGCTTGCATTAATTGATGCAAGCCATTTTTGTGTTATATGCTTTATGCCTTAGTTCGAGAGACAAAAATAATTTTTGAGATTCTATTACCTGTTCATGCTTACGATAAGCTCCTCGTTGTTCTTTGTGTTCTGAACCTGCTTGAGGACAAACTCCATAGCCTCGACAGATGTCATGTCGGCAATATGCTTGCGGAGTACCCACATACGGTTGAGAGTCATTGGGTCGAGGAGGAGGTCATCACGACGAGTAGATGAAGCAACAAGGTTGACAGCAGGGAAGATACGCTTGTTGGCAAGTGTGCGGTCAAGCTGAAGTTCCATGTTACCTGTACCCTTGAATTCCTCAAAGATTACTTCATCCATCTTAGAACCTGTGTCGATAAGCGCAGTTGCGATGATGGTGAGTGAGCCTTGTCCTTCGATGTTACGAGCAGCACCGAAGAAACGCTTTGGCTTCTGGAGTGCATTGGCATCAACACCTCCTGAGAGCACCTTACCTGACGCAGGACTAACGGTATTGTAAGCACGTGCAAGACGAGTGATTGAGTCGAGGAAGATGACGACATCGTGTCCACACTCTACCATACGCTTTGCCTTTTCGAGTACGAGACCTGCAATCTTCACGTGGTTCTCTGCCGGTGCATCGAATGTAGATGCAATAACCTCGGCATTAACTGTACGTGACATATCCGTTACTTCCTCAGGACGCTCATCAATGAGAAGCATGATGAGGTAAGCATCTGGATGGTTACGTGCTATACTGTTGGCAATATCCTTCATGAGGAGTGTCTTACCAGTCTTTGGCTGTGCCACGATAAGCGCACGCTGTCCCTTACCGATTGGTGAGAAGAGGTCAACGATACGTGACGATGGCGAATCCTTGACACCACTACAGAGTTTGAATTTCTCCTCTGGAAAGAGAGGTGTGAGGAACTCAAATGCAGCACGGTTGCGCACGAATGATGGCTCACGTCCGTTGATAGAGATGATGTCTGTGAGAGGGAAGAACTTCTCGCCATCTCTTGGTGGACGGATTGTTCCGTGAACAACATCACCAGTCTTGAGTCCGAAGTGCTTAATCTGCTGCTGACTTACATATATATCATCAGGAGATGGAAGATAGTTGTAGTCAGCACTACGGAGGAAACCATAGTTATCAATTGTCTCAAGTACGCCCGAAGTCTCAAGGATACTGTCAAAGTCGTACTCTTTGTGCTTGAATACGGTCTTGGCAGCCTCATCCTCATACTGAGGCTGATTATTATTGTTTACAGGAGCGTAATTGTTGTTATTGTTTGGAGCGTAATTATTGTTAGGCGTAAAGTTATTGTTAGCAGGAGCATAACCATAACCATTGCCTTGTGGCTCGTCGTAGTAATCCATTCGTGAAGGAACACCAAAGATTTCCTCCATTGTAGGAATGTCCTCAACAACTATGAAGTCTGTACCATCTGTTGGTGGTACGAATGAGTTATTCTTGATGATCACCTCCTTTGGCTCGGCATCATCATCGTAACCTGCCTCAGGAATGAAATCAGAGAAGTCAATGTCTGAACCTGCAGATGCATCACTCTTGTTTGCTGCCTTAGCCTCCTCGAAGTCCTCCTGTGTCATAAACTCAGGAATATCATCGTTTGCTTCAGGCTCTGGAGCTGCCTCTACCTCTGGAGCAACCTCAACCTCTTTCTTCTTTCTGCCACGAGTACTCTTCTTCACCTCCTTGGCAGCATCATCAGCCTCTGGAGTAGCCTCCGTTACTGGTGCATCTTCTGCTACTGCCTCAGCAGTTGCTTCTGCCTCAGCAGCCTTCTTCTTGTTTGTTGAGCCTGGCTTACGTCCACGCTTCTTAGGTGCAGGAGTTTCCTCTGGTGAGAGGACAAGTTCTTCTGCATTATCAGTTTCTTTTGTTTTCATCTTTTCTATGCTATCATCTACGAGAGCCTTAGCCTCGTCGGACAACTCTGCGAAGAGAGAATCGTCCGTTGCAACCTTTACTGTTTTATCCACCTTCTTCGCCTTTGACTGATTGGCGGTATAAACCCTGTCAACACTCTTTATGCTTACCCTTGAACGCTTGCGTCCAGGGGCAGCAGAAGTGTTCTGTGCAGCAGAATCGGCTTGTGCATCAAGAATCTTGAACACGAGGTCGTCTTGTTTAGACTTATCGGCTCCCTTGATGCCCATTTCCTTTGCAATCTTCTTGAGTTCGGAAAGTGTCATTCCGTCTAATTGCTCTTTGTTATACATAACTGAATGAGTATAATGTATTCTTTTTTATAATCCAGTGAGAATGCTATCCATGCATGGTTAGCATCATGTGTGCAAGCAAAGTGCACACGTATTACTAATGAATGATTAGCAGAAACTAATCCTTAGTAAGAATGTAAAATTGAAATTTAATTTAGTGGAAAAGTGATATGAGACAGATTGTCTCGTATCTTAATTCATTTGCAAAGGTAAAAAATATATATTGAGCAACCAACACTTTTCGGAAAAAAAATTCTCGTCAACCAGCGTTTTTATGCATTTCGTGATATTAAAACAGCAAATTAGTGTTATTTCTCCCCCATTTTCCCTTACATTTCTACCTTTTCCCTGCAAAATATCGTATGTTTTTCCCTCCCCGAATGGATTACAACATCAATCGAGGATCGATATGCAATATCAATCGAGGATCGATATGCAATATCAATCGAGGATCGATATACAACATCAATCGAGGATTGATATACAACATCAATCGAGGATCGATATACAATATCAATCGAGGATTGATTTATCATATCATTCGGGGAAGGAAATCGTATGTCCAACTCCGATATTATTACGATTACCAAGCGTAATAATAATGCGGTATGCATCCCCATTACTAATACGCTTGGCAAGAACTATAAATCCGCAAGAACATAAAGACTCACGAACTTAAAAAATCACCCCCGCGAGAACTTACAAACTCAAAAACTTACAAACTCAAAAACTCACTTCAAACTCTTGTTGATGCTTTCGATGAAGTCGAGAAGTTCCTCACGTCCGAGCTTGGAAGATGATGACGTGATGAAATGCTGTGGCAACTCCTCCCATTGTTCCTTGAGTTGATTGAGATAAGCATCCACCTGTGTCTGAACCTTCTGCTTGCTGAGTTTGTCTGCCTTGGTGAATACGATGACGAAAGGTACGCCATTCTCGCCCACGAAGTTGAGGAAGTCAAGGTCCTTCTTCTGTGGTTCATGACGAACGTCAATGAGCACAAAGAGACAGGTCAACTGCTCACGGTCGAGGACATAGTGGGAGATGAGATTAGACAACTTGTCCATCTCACGCTTGCCACGAAGAGCAAATCCATATCCTGGGAGGTCAACGAGATACCACTCATTATTTATAAGGAAGTGGTTCACGAGCATGGTCTTTCCTGGTGTTGCAGATGTCATAGCCAACTTAGACCTGTTGGTGAGCATATTGATAAGCGACGACTTACCCACATTGCTACGTCCTATGAACGCATACTCTGGCAGGTCTGTCTTTGGACACATGTCTGCCCTTGGCGAAGAACCTTTATATTCTGCTGATATTATTTTCATAAACTTTATAATCTCAAATTTATTTTCAACCTATATTGTTGCTTTTGCCGCAAAGCGGCCAGTTAGAAAAACATGGGGAAAACCAAAGAAAACAAAAGAAAACCTGTTTTTTCTTGTTTTTGATCTGTTTCTTTAAGGTTTTTCTAATAGGCACCTTAGTGCAAAAAACATAGCCATACAGGTCGCAATTTCCTCACGCAAACTCGCTCAGTTCGAGCCAGCGCATTTCCTTTTCGTCTATTTCGTCGTTGAGCTCTGGGAGACGCTTTGACATTCGTGTTATCTCGTCCACGGATGTAGTACCGCCACAAAGGGCAGTTTCTATATCTGCTTTCTCCTTGTTGAGAGCCTCAAGGTCTTTCTCCAGTTGTTCAAACTCCTTCTTTTCCTTGAATGACAAGCGGCGTGCACGATTGGCATTCCTGTCATCTGCTGATGTCTGAGCGGGAGCTGCACTCTTGGTTGATGCCTCAAGCTTTGCCTTCTCTTCCTTCTCCTTGGCAGTCTTCCACTCTCGATATTGTGAGTAGTTACCAGGGAAGTCACGTATGTCGCCATTACCGTTGAACACGAGGAGGTGGTCAACAACCTTGTCCATGAAGTAGCGGTCGTGGCTCACGATGATAAGACATCCTTTGAAGTTCTTCAGGTACTCTTCGAGAATCTGGAGCGTAACGATATCGAGGTCGTTAGTCGGCTCGTCAAGTATGAGGAAGTTTGGCGACTTCATCAAGACGGTACAGAGGTACAATCTGCGTCGCTCACCACCACTCAACTTATATATATAGCTGTGCTGTTCCTCTGGTGGGAACAGGAAGTGTTGGAGGAACTGACTTGCCGAGAGTCTCTCGCCACCACCCATATCCACATATTCAGCAATATCACGAACGGCATCTATGACCTTCTGGTCCTCACGGAACTTCATTCCCTCCTGACTATAATGTCCGAAGCGTACCGTCTCGCCAATCTCTATCGTACCGCTGTCATGAGGCTCAAGTCCGAGGAGCATCTTCACGAATGTGGATTTGCCTGTACCGTTGTTACCCACAATACCCATCTTCTCGTAACGGGTAAAGTTGTATTCAAAGTCCTTGAGGATAACCTTGTCGCCAAATGACTTGCACACGTTCTTTGCCTCAAATATCTTTGAACCTATGTACGTGCCATTCATCTCCAGCTTCACCTTCTCGTCCTGAATACGCGTCTTGGCTACCTTCTCGAGTTCGTAGAACGAATCTATGCGATAGCGTGCCTTGCTCGAACGTGCACAAGGAGTGGAACGCATCCACTCGAGTTCCGTACGATAGAGGTTATTGGCACGTGCTATGTAGGCATTCATATTCTCAAGTCGTTCCTGACGTTTCTCCAGATAATAGGCATAGTTGCCCTTGTAGGTGTAGAGACGCATGTCATCCATCTCGATGATGGTTGAACAGATGCGGTCAAGGAAATAACGGTCATGAGTAACCATGAGCAGAGCCATTGTGGTGCGTGAGAGGAACCCCTCAAGCCACTCTATCATCTCAAGGTCGAGGTGGTTGGTAGGCTCATCGAGTATAAGCATGTCTGGCTGAGAAGCAAGTACACGGGAAAGTGCTATGCGCTTGACCTGTCCTCCCGACAGCTGTGTGTCAGGTCGTTCAGCTTCATCGGCAGTTATCTTCATCTGAGTGAGGTACTGCCTGTACAGTTGCATATACTCATCACTCTTGCCATTCAGCTGTGCCTTGTCAATCTTAGAGCTCTGTTCGAGATAGCCAATCTTCAGGTCATTCCTGAATATCATCTTACCGCCATCATGTCCCTCATGCCCAGCAATGATGCTGAGGAGGGTTGACTTTCCCGTTCCGTTCTTTGCTATAAGACCGATATGCTCCCTCTCGTTGATGGTGAAGGAGATGTCCTCAAAGAGCACACGATGACCGATACGCTTGGTAAGTCCTAATACTTCAAGAAATGGTGATGGCATGAGAAAAATTAAAAATTAAAAATGCAAAATTAAAAATGATAAGATGATACCCTTTCATTAGTCACCCCTCTCGCCATAGAGGCGAATGAGGGCACAGAAGAGAGACTAAATGTCTCTCTGTCCCGAAATGAGGGGAGAGCAGTGCCATGCTCGACGGAGGTCAAAGAGAGGGGATGGGAGTGAGAGGGTCTTTACATCTTCTTCATAGCCTGCTCGAGGTCGGCGATAATGTCTTCTACATTCTCGATACCGACAGAGAGACGTACGAGGTCTGGTGCTACGCCTGCCTCACGCAACTGCTCGTCAGTCAACTGACGGTGTGTGTGGCTTGCAGGATGAAGCACACATGTACGGGCATCTGCCACGTGAGTCACGATAGATATGAACTCAAGGTTGTCCATGAACTTAATGGCATCCTCACGTGTACCCTTGAGACCGAAGGCGATAACACCACACGAACCGTTAGGGAGATACTTCTTGCCGAGTTCATAATATTTGTTTGATGGAAGACCGCAATAGTTTACCCATCCGACTTTTTCGTTCTTCTCAAGCCACTCTGCCACCTTCTGTGCGTTGGCGCAATGCTGCTTCATACGGAGAGCAAGCGTCTCAAGTCCGAGGTTGAGTAGGAATGAGTTCTGAGGTGCAGGTATGCTACCGAGGTCACGCATCAACTGGCTCACGAGCTTAGTCATGTATGCGCCCTTGCCGAATGCCTTGGTGTATGTAAGTCCGTGGTAGCTCTCATCTGGAGTTGTGAGTCCCTTGAACTTGTCTCCATAAGCTTCCCAGTCGAAGTTACCGCTATCCACTACGGCACCGCCAACCTGAGTAGCGTGTCCGTCCATGTACTTTGTGGTAGAGTGTGTCACGATGTCACATCCCCACTCAAAAGGACGACAGTTGATAGGAGTAGCAAAGGTGTTATCCACGATGAGTGGCACTCCATGCTTATGTGCCATCTTAGCAAAACGCTCTATGTCGAACACCTTACCGCCCGGGTTGGATATTGTCTCGCCAAAGAAACACTTGGTGTTAGGACGGAACTCCTTTTCTATGCGCTCATCATCCCAATCTGGGTCAACGAAGGTGCACTCTATGCCGAGTTTCTTCAATGTAACGCCAAAGAGGTTGAACGTACCTCCGTAGATGGTGTTGCTTGTGATGAAGTGGTCGCCTGCCTCACAGATGTTGAAGATAGCGTAGAAGTTGGCTGCTTGTCCTGAACTTGTGAGCACGCAACCCACACCACCTTCGAGTGCGTTGATTTTCTTAGCCACCGCATCATTTGTTGGATTGGCAAGACGTGTATAGAAATATCCCTCATCCTTGAGGTCGAAGAGGCGAGCCATTTGCTCGCTTGTGTCGTACTTGAATGTTGTACTCTGATATATTGGGAGCTGCTGTGGCTCACCCTTTGTTGGTTTCCATCCGCCATGAATGCAGATGGTTTCAAGATTCTTTTTCATTTTATCGTTCTGTTTTATTTATCCGTTTGAGAGTGCAAAGAAACGAAAAAATCGGCAAATATGCAAGTGTTAGCCGATTTACAGCTCCACATTTGCCAATTCCCAGTCATCCGCAGCTTGCAACGTGCGTATTCCACATTCCTTTGCGGCATCAAGATTGGCTTTGGCATCGTCTATGAATAGACATTCCTCGCCACGTGCACCAATCTCCTTGAGTACCTGCTCATAGATGGTGCGGTCAGGTTTTGCAAGGTGCATCTCGTGAGAGAGGAATACACGGTCGAAGAATACATCGGTTGTGTGTCCTTCTGTCTTGAAATATTTGTCCTCGATGTATCGCCAATGGCAGTCGTTGGTGTTGGACAACATATAGACCTTGTAACGTGAGCGGAGAGACTTGATGACCTTGAGTCTCTCTTCAGGAATGGAAAGGAGACATGAGTTCCACGCATCTTCCAACTGCTCAAGAGTCGTACCCTCATGACAATAGCGGAGAAATCCGTTGAAGAAATCCTGAGTGCTTATCTTGCCCAACTGGTAGAGTTCCATAGGACCACTCACGCTCATACCCTCGCATACGGTAGCCCCACCCGACTTCTGGGCACTCATCATCTCCTTTACAGGTACTCCGAGAGCCTCGATGCGCTTAAGGCAGCTCATCATGTCGATGTTGATGATGACACCTCCAAGGTCAAATATTATGTTCTTTATATTATTATCGTCTGTAAGTTTCATAATCATATTTATCTTGCACAAAATGCAAAAAGAAAACGTCATTTTATGCCAGTCAGATTGCAAATTTACGAAAGAAAGCGTGTCATACAAACTTTTTTACGTCTTTTGAACAAATAAAAAAGCAAAATGTATGGTAGTGTGAGTTTTAAACGTTAATTTTGTAACGCATAATAGAAAAAATTGTAACAATCACTTCCCTCTGATACCTATAAAGAGGAAACCAAAAAGAAATAAAACGATGAGACAAAGTACCAGTTTTTTTATGGAGATTATACGAGGCATAATGGGATTATGCTTGGTCGTATATTATTTGTTCCGTTTGGCAAAGGCATAACACATCTATGCAAAAGGCTGAAGACGGAGCGAATGAAAGATTATTTGTATTGTTCGTCGCTCTCATGAATTCAGGATTCGTAACATCTAACTTGCACATCTAACACAAGATCTCAAGCCATTTTACTAACGCACACGAACTCTGAAACGACTAAAGGATTAAAGCGAATGGAGACTTGCCACAAGGCATGTTTTCGTTCGCTTTTTTATTGTCACGCAATATGCTTTTTCCACCTTATGAGAGTCTCATATGAGTCTCATGTAAGTCAGTACTTAGTCAGTACTTTATCAGAGCCATATTTCTATCTTTTTTCAACGAATATGAACTTACATTATGATACCTCAGTATTTGTTCGGGAAT
This sequence comes from Bacteroidaceae bacterium, assembly GCA_017540585.1. GTDB lineage: Bacteria > Bacteroidota > Bacteroidia > Bacteroidales > Bacteroidaceae > Minthosoma. The sequence continues at coordinate 33,908 of JAFYAT010000023.1, forward strand.
ACTTCGGGGATTGTTCGGGGATTGTTCGCTTTTCCTTCGGCACGCACATTTTGACATAAAGACACTTGTCGGTTCACTTCTACGTGACATAATGTCGTTATAACCTAACATTTCCCTACATTTGCTAAGAGAAACAAACAGGAACATAAGAGACACATAAGGGAAACAAAAAATGGTTGGCAAAATCCGAAGATAATGCCAACCATAATATCTTAATTAATATATTGTCTATAATTAGAACTTGAGAGTGAGACCAAGTGAAAGGTCCTCGCCATTTGCATTAAGACCGAAAAAGCTATGATCATCCTTTTCATTATAGTAACCGAGGTAACCAAGCTTAGCATCAAGTTCAACCTTTGGAGAAAGTTCTACCTTAACACCTGGACGAACGCCAATGTTGAAAGTCTGTGTATCACCACCACCTTCATAGTTTAACTTACCAAAACCGAAGCCACCATCGATGAAGAAAGTAGCAATACCACACTTAGCAAAGTTGTAACGAGCAAATGGAGCAATACGGAATGCATCCTTTTGATCACCTTTAGCAACATCTCCCATATTAGCATAACCTACCTCAAGGGCAATATCCCAATTCTCATCAAGAGAATAACCGATAGTAGGAGAGATTGCAAAAGTAGTGTTAGAATCACCACCCTTTGGGCTTTTCACACCAAAGCCGAGACCACCACCAATCCATACCTGTGCAGAAGCGCAAAGTGAAGAAGCTGCAACAAGTGCAGTAAGAATAATCTTTTTCATAATTTTTTTGTTAGATTTAGTTTTGTTTTTTTCCTACTCTTTTTTATCAATTAGAATTTTTTTCACCTGGACGAGGTTTTCGGAATCTCCTCGCTCATTGTTTTTTGCGATGCAAAGTTAAACCACATTTTTTCATCTGACCAAAATTTTCAGGCCTAAAAATGCATTTTATTCGCGTTTTTACAACAGATTTTAACCTTTAGGACACTTTGCATCCATATTTGAAAGCATTTTTCAGCTTATTATCCACTCTTCTATCGCCTCAATGAGGGCATCATTTTCATCTTTTTTCTGTACTGCGATACGGAAAAAAGAACTGTCAAGTCCCTCAAAATTGCCTGCATCTCGAATCAATATTCTGTGCTCATGAGCAAGAAAATCTTTCAAGGAGGCAGCTTTTCCCATTCTCAACTTGCATAATAATATATGTGTGTCGGATGGCCATGTCTCTATGCAACCCAGTTTTTGGAGCTTCTCAGCCACCCTCTCACGTTCAGCCATGAGTGTCTCCACATCGAGTCGATATTCGTCCTCATGTGCAAGGAGATAATGACCAGCATCTATTGCCACCTGATTGACCGACCAAGGCATCCTCTGAAGCCTGATGTTCTGGAGCAAAGCCTTGCTTGCCGTGATATAGCCGATGCGAAGTCCCGGAACGGCATACTCCTTGGTCATGCTATGAATCATGATGACATTAGGCAACTCTGCTGCCTCCTTTGGCGTAATCTGAGGCTTGAGGGTGAAAGGCGCATAACTTGCGTCAAGCACAAAGATGACGTCCTCATGTGCCTTGAAGCATTTCATCAACTCATCTTTGTCTATTACGCTTCCCGTAGGATTATTAGGATTACACAACCACACCATCTGCGCACGCTCAGGTATCTGGTCGAGTGCATAGATGGAACATAGCGTGTGCTCGTGTATGCGACAGGCATCCGCATATTCGGAGAACGTAGGCATGAGTATTGCCGTCTTACTCCTTCGGAATGTCTGGGCCGTAAGGTATATTGCCTCCGTTGCGCCATTAGTCACACACACCTCATCCTTACCCAAGCCAAGCATCATAGCCAGTTCCGCCTCAAGCGAAACAGGCGTTGGCTCAGGATAAGACACAACCTTGTCAAGACCGTCCGCAAGGTAGCAGAACAATCCCTCATGGTCAAAATGATTATAGACATTCGAACTGAAGTTGATGTCTATCTCCTTATATATATATGTATCGTCTCCGTGTCCTTTAAGCATAAAAAAAGCCCCCTCCTAACCTCCCACAAAGGGGAGGGATAAAAATACTCTGAATGCCATTAGAATGGATAATTGTTTTTTCCAATGGCAAAACATGTTAATTGTTAATAATTAATTGTTAATTTAAAAAGCCCTTATCCGGAGGCCGCCCCGTTACTTCCCTGCGGTCAGTGAGATCGCTTCGCTAAGTTGGAGGGACGGGGGGCTAATATCTCATAAATCTTATCTATATCCACATATCGCCTTACGTGTTCAGCAAGCAGGTCATACTGCTTATCCTTGAATTCCTCGGCAGTCATGGCAGGCACTTCGCATGCACGCTCAGCAAGAGGAGTTACCAGATAATCTATGACGACAGGATTATCAAGTATGCCATGAACGTATGTACCAAGACATTTGTCCTGAACATAAACGAGAGGCAAATCTTCTTCCACAAATTGTTCGTGTCGTTCGCCCTCGCCATTTAGAGTGAGAGAACTCTTCCTTGTCCTTCCCTGATGAATCTCATAGCCCTTGCATCGGTTTTCCTCAAAGTCGAACTCTACCTGACGTGTGACTTTTTCTGCTGTCATGACCGTCTCGACAGGAAGGATTCCAAGCCCCGGAAGACAAGGTACACTACCTTCCACCCCATCAGGATCGCTCACCATCTGCCCGAGCATCTGGTAGCCACCACATATTCCTATTATGGTCTTACCATCCTTGTGCGCACGTATTATTGCTTGTGCCACACCATTACGGCGGAGTTCATAAAGGTCATCAAGCGTTGCCTTTGTACCCGGAAGGATGATGATGTCCGACTTCTCTATATCCTTTATATTATTTGTATAGAAAAGATTCACTCGCTCATCTCTCTCAAGGATGTCAAAATCCGTAAAGTTGGAGATATGCCTCAAGAGGATTACAGCCACATGTACCTTACGGCAGCTCCCTCCCTGTAGGGAGGGCTGGGGTGGGTCCAGGTCTTTCCTTTTCCTGTCAAGTTCCACGCTATCCTCTTCTTCTATCACGATATCCTTGAACATAGGCACGACACCAAGGACAGGTACTCCACAGAGTTCCTCCATCATCTTGCGTCCCTCGTCAAAGAGACGTAGGTCGCCACGAAACTTGTTGATGATTATTCCCTTTATACGTGCCTTGTCCTCTGGCGTCTGTAGCATTATACTGCCATACACGCTTGCAAACACGCCCCCACGGTCGATGTCTGCCACGAGTATGACATCTGCATCCGCATGACGAGCCATAGGCATATTGACAAGGTCAGAATCACGCAGGTTAATCTCCGACACGCTTCCTGCACCCTCCATGACGATGGGATTATACTTGACAGCAAGACGGTCGAAAGCATCGTTTACCGCCTGCCTCAGCTCTTCCCTACCCTCCTTACGGAAATAGTCGTAGGCAGAACGGTTACCGATAGGCTTGCCGTTGAGCACAACCTGAGTGGTATGTTCCGAGTTAGGCTTGAGCAAGAGCGGGTTCATGTCGGTATGTGGAGCCAGTCGTGCCGCCTCTGCCTGTACGGCTTGTGCACGTCCAATCTCCATGCCCTCTGGCGTGGCATACGAGTTGAGAGCCATATTCTGCGCCTTGAATGGTGCGGGATGATAACCATCCTGCACAAAGATACGGCAAAGAGCCGTGGCAAGCACGCTCTTTCCCACGTCGCTACCAGTTCCCACCAGCATCAAGGGATGAAGTCTTTCTTTATTATTCATAGTCAGCGTTCTTTCAGCCAAGTTTAACACTCATCTCTGTACCCCCGCATCGTAGGATGTCGCCATCATGAAGGATTACTCCCTCGTTGGTAAGAGCTTCTCCGTTGACGGTCATCGGAACAGATGGCATCCTCCATGAATACGTAGGATTGGCGGTACGCACATTCACGCAACAGCCACGACACATGGAGCAGGCATGCTGGCGGTCGGAGCGTATTCCCTTAGGGCACTCCGTACGCCATTGTCCAAGACGAAGTCTCCAACCGTCATCTCCCTTGGTGAGCTGACATTGGAACACATCCATTGCCACATCATCCACGGCTATGACATTGTGAGCCTCATCCGTCATACGACCGATGGTAACGATTGTCCTTGCGCGACTAAGAAAGTCTTCGAGGACATACTCTGTATTATTAAAAGATATTTTCATCTGACCTTCCCCCAACCCCTTCCTATAGGACGGGGAGTAGTTACACTATTCGCTTATTATCTCTCGTATTGCAAAGATACGATGGATTTTTGACACCTGCAATTGCGAGAATCAAAAAAGCATAGTATCTTTGCAACATATCTTTTAGAGATAAAGAATATAACACAAATGAGTAACTACTCCCCGTCTATAGGAAGGGGTTGGGGGAAGGTCCGCTTATGATTCTAATATTCGGAGGAACAACGGAAGGACGCATCGCAGCAGATACTCTTGATGATGCAGGAAAGCCATTCTACTACAGCACCAAGTCGGGGCGACAGGAGGTGGCAATGCGCCATGGCATACAGATTACGGGTGCCATGACGCAGGATGACATCGTGGACTTCTGCAAGGAGCACGCAATTGTGTGCTTGGTGGATGCCGCACATCCCTTTGCCGAAAACCTGCACAAGACGATAGCCGAAGCTGCACAGAAGACAGGCATACCTGTCATACGACTTCTGCGACCTGCATCGGGAAGGATAAAGGATGCGACCTATTGCAAGACATACGACGAGGCAATAGCAGCCATGGAACAACAAGGTGTCAAGCGACTCCTTGCACTCTCCGGTGCAAACACCATAAGCAAGCTGAAACCTTTCTGGCAACATCATGAGACATTCTTCCGCATCCTTCACCGACAGGAGAGTATTGACATAGCATACAGGAACGGATTTCCTGAGAGTCATATTCTTTTCTATAATAAAGACAACGAACTGCCATCCATAGAGGACGAGACAGCCATGATGCAGAGCGTCCGTGCCGATGCAATCATAACCAAGGACTCAGGCAATAACGGAGGAATGCCTGCCAAGACGGAAGCCGCACATCGTTTAGGGTTAAGAATATTCGTCATCGAACCACCTGTCTTGCCAGCCAGTTTCATCATAGTTACAGGCAAGTACACGTTACGAAGGGCTATCGAAGGGCTATCGAAGGATTTCTTCCCTCTCCGCACAGGAATAACGACGGGTGCTTGTGCCACGGCTGCAACGAAAGGCGCACTCCTTGCACTCCTCACAGGCGAGCCACAAGAGGAAGTGAGCTTTGCCCTTCCCGATGGCGAGATACTGACCATTCCCATAACAGAAACCATCCTTGGCGACGGCTATGCCGAATGTATAGTCACAAAGGATGCGGGAGACGATCCCGACGTGACAAACGGATGCAGAGTTCATTCGCACGTAAGCCCAGGCACACAAGGCATCCGCTTCATAGGTGGAAGCGGCGTGGGTACGGTCACTCTTCCCGGCTTAGGTCTTGAGGTAGGAGGTCCTGCCATCAATAATACTCCACGACAGATGATGACAAACGAGATAAGGGCGTTGTCAGACAAAGACTATGACGTGACAATAAGCGTGGAAGGTGGCGAGGAAATTGCAAAACGCACATTCAACTCCAAGGTAGGTGTCGTGGGCGGCATAAGCATCATCGGCACCTCGGGCATAGTGTCACCACTCAGCAACGAGGCATTCATCGAGAGCCTCCGTCGTGAGCTACAGGTGGCAAAGGCAATAGGTACGACCCACATCATCTTCGTGTCAGGAAAGAAGGCAGAGGAAGCGTTAAAAGCCACCCATCCCACAAAGGGGGCGGCTTTCCAGCACGATGAGAACAACACTCTCTTTTCCATTCTCGACAAAGAACGCTCTTTGCTCACTCCCCCTTCGGGGGTTGGGGGGCCTCGCTTCATCCACTACGGCAACGCCATAGGTGAGGCTCTCAAAGCGGCATACGAACTGGGATTCCGCAAGGTGACACTTGGCATCATGATTGGTAAGGCGGTAAAACTGGCAGAGGGTAACCTCGACACCCATTCGCACAAGGTTACAATGAACAAGGAGTTCCTCAGGCAACTTGCTGGCAAGGATGCCGACAAGATTGACGGAATAACGATGGCAAGGGAACTATGGGACATCATGCCACAAGCGTTCTTCGACAAGATTCACGACGAATGTTACCGCCATTGCCGTAGCGTGTTCCCAGATGGCACTCTCAACGTAAAAATAATCAAGAATGAATAGTCATAACACCATACATTTCGTGTCGCTTGGCCCCGGAGGTGCTGACCACGTCACCCTCGGCAACGCAAGACAGATTGAATCTGCCGACAAGATCTATTGTTTCGGCTCAGGAGGCAAGTCACATTGCGCCGACACACTCAGGATTCTCGGTCATGAGAGCAAAACAGAGGTCATCGACATACCCATGGCAAGTGACCGTACAGATGCCATAACCGCATACGAGGCACTTGCACGCAAGATTACCATTGACTATCACGATGGCAAGCGCATAGCCGTGGCAACCGAAGGCGACACAGGGCTATTTGCCACCACACATTATGTGATGGACATACTCACGGAGCACGGCATCTCATGCAGACAACATGCAGGTGTGCCAGCCTTTATCGCCGCAGGAGCAATGGCTCGTCTTCATCTCGCCAAGCTTGACGAACGACTGCTCATAGTTCCCGGCACGATTACGGCAGACGAACTCGGCACTCTCGTTGAGAACGGCACGAACGTAGTCATCATGAAACCGTCGAAAGCTACGGAGGAGATACACAAGTGCATCAGGTCACATCCCGAGTTCCTGTACCACTATTTCCGTAACGTAGGAATGGCTGACGAGGAGTACATATATGATATGGTAGAACTTGCAGAGATGCGCTACCCATACTTCTCGATTATGATTATAATGAAACAGAAAAGACAATGAAAGGATTCCTCATAACAGCCGCATCATCCAATAGCGGCAAGACAACAATAACGATGGGCATACTACGTGCACTCCGCAACAGGGGCTTACGGGTACAGCCATTCAAGTGCGGTCCTGACTACATCGACCCGATGTTCCACTCGATGGCATCGGGCAACGAATCCGTGAACCTCGACACATGGATGAGCGATGAGGAGCAGGTGCGTGAAACATTCCGTACCTACAGCAACGGTGCGGACATAAGCGTTGTGGAGGGAGTGATGGGATTGTACGACGGCTACGACAAGTGGCACGGCAGCAGCGGAGAGATAGCCATGTTGCTCAACATGCCTGTCATCCTCGTAATCAACGCCAAGAGTGCCGCCTACTCCGTTGCACCACTCATATATGGGTTTAAGAATTATAAAATACCCCAGCCAACGGACCCACCCCAGCCCTCCCTACAGGGAGGGGGCTTGAATAATGACAGTTCGTCACATTGTCGTTCGGAGTATCTTAGCCCCCTCCCTGTAGGGAGGGCTGGGGCGGGTCCCTTGGATCCTGTGGACCTGTCAGTAATCTTCAATATGGTCTCATCTGAGTCTCATTACCAATATCTGAAGCAAGCGTGTGAGGATGCAGGTGTCCCTTGCCTCGGCTACGTAGCCAAGAATCCCGACCTCGTTGTTCCAAGTCGCCACCTCGGACTTACCATCACAGCCAAGGAAGAGACAGAACGCCTCATCCAGCTTGCTGCCGAAGAGGTGGAAAAGCACGTGAATATAGATAAATTGCTACAAAATGAAGCCCCCCACTCCCCAAAGGGGGCGGCTATACAGCATAAAGAAAAAAAGAGCAACGCTCCATTAAACATCCATAGCAAAGGGTGCGCTCTGTTCACGCCCCATTTGGGGGATGGGGGGCTTCTTATCGCCATTGCTCATGACGAGGCTTTCAACTTCACCTATCGTCATAACATAGACGTATTGAAGACGATGGGAGAGGTGCGTTTCTTCTCACCTATGCGCGATGAGGTATTGCCAGAATGCGACCTGCTCTATCTGCCTGGTGGCTATCCTGAGTTGTTTGCAGACACCCTTGCAAAGAATGAGCCTATGCGCCAAAGCATCAAGGAATATGCAGAGAGAGGTGGTCATATCTATGCCGAATGTGGAGGCTTCATGTACCTGTGCAATCGCATAGATGATGCACCTATGTGTGGTGTCTTTCCTTTCGAGGCAACGATGGAAGGTGCACGTCTGCACCTCGGCTATCGCATGATGGAACGTGACGGACACATCATCAAGGGTCACGAGTTCCATTATTCATGTATAAAACCGATAGCTGAAATGCCAGAAGACGTAACAGTAGAACAAGGACAACGCTCGGCAAAGGGTACACCCGTTGACACTGCCATCTATCATTACAAGAACGTGACAGCAGGATATACCCATTGGTATTTCCGATTAGGGATGATTGTATAATTGCATCCCGATTGCACCTCCAAACGAATACTCGTCATCAGTACATTCCGTTATATACAATATTAGCCGTCCGGATTCTTACTCCGAACGGCTAATATTATGCATGACAGTCAGAAAGGATTATCACTTGCAGACGGCACGGACAGAGCAGCCACACCAACGGTCGTCAAAACCATTATTGTACACCGAATACAAACTAAAGCGTATGGAGTGTGCCTGTTCGTTCTCGTATATGTCGAGCGAAGATGAGTAGTAGTTTCCCCAATTTGAACTATAGAATGTACCTGCTTCATAAGAACCTGCAGCAGGAAGAAAAATATGGGAATCAGAGAGTGTGTATTCGTATGAATGTGTACCAAAAGAATTTACTTTCTGTCCCTTGTCAGATGCAGACTTGGCTGCATATACGATATAACCTGCTACGTGTGAGTCGTTGTAATTTGATGTCCATACCCAGTAACAGTTGTTCATGAGTTCTTCCTGTTCTTCATAGGTTGGCATACGCCATGTTCCTCCCCAGTTCTGTATGGCGGCATCGTCCTCTGGGTCAAGAGTTGTTTTGTCATCGACTGTGTATGTCGAACTTGTGCAATACTTTGTCAAATAAGTTTCCTTACCATTGCACCACTTGTATGAATACCAAGCGTATGTATTGTTGGCCTGTGGCTCAATCTCACCCCATGCGTAGTAATTGCCATAATCTGTTTCGCTTGTTGCACCAACATTCATTGTCGCCCACTTAACAGACAAGCCGAGGTTAACGTATGCGTAGCCATTTTCATAGCCATCACCAAATGGAATGTATTTTGTAGATGTAGTAAAGCGATAAGCCTTACCAGCCTTGAACGTCTTGCCTTTGCAAGTTGCTGTATATGACTTATTGGCAGATGTTTTTGCAGTGAGAGTAAGATCGCCAGTCATTGTAGGCAGTACCGCAAGATAGAGAGTAAGCGTCTTGTTTGACGCAGTTGTACGGACATTTTTTAGAGAGAGAGTAACCGCCGAAGATTTCTCCTTTGATGTGACTTTACCTGTAGCTACATTCATGGTGGCAGATGTTGTCCACACACTGCTTCCGTTCACACTTGCAAGCGTGACGCTCTTCCAAGTTGCAGCTACTGGCATGGTGAGATTAAGCTGTACAATAGAAACGACATGCTCGAAGTCGAACACAATCTCGGTATCCTTACCGCCAAGGTTCTTGAACGTTCCTCTTGTGGATGGTGCATACATATAGTCGTACTTCTTGCCGATGGTCTCAAGCGTTCCGTCCTGACCGGTAAGGTCAATAGGCACTTCCTTGTATGAAGTAGATGAAGGAAGCGAACCGTTGTAAGGTACGTATGCAGCATACGTATTGTTTTGACTTAGTTCCCATCCTGCTCCATCGAACGTAGCGTAATGGGCATCAGCACCAGCAGGTACACTGAGTGTACGCTTTGCCTGATTGTTGGAATATGGTTCAACAGGGAACACGCCCATTGCATCATAGTCCGCCCAAGAGAAATTGATTGACTTATCCGATGACGTAAGCAATGTACGTGTGTCGTCATCGAACTCGAAAGGATGGCTCTGTACAGTTACCTTCTGTATCTCATCACCAGTAATACCGTTTGCTGTCTCTGCCAGTTCAGACGAACAGGCAGTGAGCATAGTCAAAGGAATAAGAGTAAACGCTATATTCTTCATATTGTTTTGAATTTTTCAAGTTAGTTGTTCCTTCCCGTCCGTCCAACATTATGTCTCCGTCACAAAAAAGGTAACACAAAGGTATGAAAGTATTCCCATACCACCAAATATCTGGCCACATTTTTTTCTTACTGAACACGTTGCCTTGGTCGGCAAACAGAAACACTCTTTCTTTTTAAAGAACCCGCCGCCGAGGGCGGCTAAATGCGCAATCTACGCAATCTTTAAGCCAATCTTTACAATCTTATTTTTTGCACTAAAGTGCCCATTAGAAAAACAGTCAAGAACCTTTAGCTCGGCGAAGCCAAACAGAACAAAAACAAGAAAAAACATGTTTTCTTTGGTTTTTCTAATTGGCCGCTTGGCGGCATAACATTATCAAGATGCTAAGATTAAAAAAATGCTAAGATTACTTCCCTACGGTCAGTGAGAAAAGTTGGCCTAAAGATTGCGTAGATTGCGCATTTAGCCCTCGAAGAGGGCGGGTTCTAAAAAACAACCGACCAAGGCTATGTGTAAAAGGAAAAGAGGATGTGCCAAGGCACACCCTCTTCTTCATTCGTTCTTGTTCAAATATATTCCTGTTCTGTGTATAACTTAGTTCTCAGGCCTTACTGTGTCGTTGTCGATGATGTACTTATGAGTGCTGCGGCTATGACGTGTCTTAGAGTAAGTAGAGAACACGAAAGAGAACACAAATACCTGTGCAATAATATATCCTACCATAATGCTTGAATTTAAGTTATGATTATTTTTTCGCTGCAAAGATATGGCGAATACACGGACGGAGAAACGAAAAACAATAGAATGTCACGATAGCGTCAATCGGTGTTCATAATCGGTTTTCACGATAGCTGAAATATTGTTTGCCATCGCTTTTATAGATAGCAACTATTGAAGAAAACATAAATAAGTGATAGCCCATTCGGAAAAAAGTGCATAACTTTGCAGTGCTTTTAGGATAATTATACGCATTAAACGGTAGGTAGTTTGTAATATTGTAATATGGAACTTCGACAACTAAAATATTTCACTCGTGTAGCAGAGTTAATGAACTTCAGCGAAGCCTCACGACAACTTCACATAACGCAGAGCACCCTCTCGCAACAGATAAGGCAACTGGAGGCAGAATTAGGCGTGGAACTGTTCATACGCGATTCGCACCACGTACGACTGACAGACATAGGCGAGGCATTCCTGCCAGAGGCACGCAGGACAATATCGGCAGCCGAGACATGCTACTCACGCATACAGGACGTCAAGGGACTTGAGGTGGGCGAACTGAACATCGGTTCGACATACACGTTCCTGCCATTGCTCAAGGAGACGGTGCTCGACTTCTACAAGACACACCCAAAGATAAAGATAAACCTCTACTGCCACTCGATGGAGACGCTCATGAAGATGGTGAACGAGGAGAAGATAGACGTGGCACTGTCATACAAACCTAACGAGAGCTACCCCGGTATCGACTCACACATACTGTTTGACAACCGCCTCGTGGTGGCAGTGAGTGAGACAAACCCCATTGCCAAGAAGTCAAGCATACGACTGCCAGAACTTGAAGGACTGCCACTCGCCATGCCTGCCAAGGGACTACAGGCACGCAACTGCTTCGACCGTCTCGTATGCGGACAGGATTACCGCTTCAACGTGAAGCTGGAAGTGAACGAGGTGAACCTCCTTCTCGACATCGTGCGCGAGAGCAACATGGCAACGGTCATCAGTCACGCTACAGTAGCACGCGTACCAGGACTCAAGGCACTTACGCTCGACACCCAGGGCACATCCATGGAAGGTGCCTTCAACGTAAGGAAGGGAGCATATATGAAATTAGCGACCAAAGAGTTCCTGCGCCTGCTGTGCGAGAACAAATCGTACAGCATGGCGCTCATGGAACTGTTCTGACTTGCATCTGTCATTCTTTCTGATGCAAGAGTTAAAAGTTAAAAATTAAAAGTTAAAAGTTAGAGATTACAAACTGATAAAAATCTCACAACTCATAATTCACAACTCATAAAAATGTGGTTCTATAATCTCTTTATGGGAACGGGAGTGGCTCACTCCGTACTTCTCATAGCACTCACAATAGCATTCGGCCTTGCTCTCAGCAGAGTCAAGATAGCAGGAATATCATTAGGTGTCACATGGGTTCTGTTCGTAGGAATACTTGCAAGCCACTTCGGCCTTGTACTCGACCCTGAGACGTCGCACTTCGTCAAGGAGTTCGGCCTCATACTCTTCATCTACAGCATCGGTATGCAGGTGGGACCTGGATTCTTCTCATCATTCAAGCAGGGAGGAGTGTCGCTCAACATCCTTGCCACATCGCTCGTACTGCTCGGCAGCATCACGGCATTCGTCATCCACGTCATCACAGGCGAGAGCCTTGAGGCAATGATTGGCGTACTCTATGGTGCCGTGACAAACACCCCGGGACTCGGTGCGGCGCAGCAGACATTCAGCGACATGAACAATGGTGAGACAAACTCCATCTTTGCTCAGGGTTACGCCGTGGCTTACCCACTCGGTGTCGTCGGAATCATCCTCAGCATCATCCTCACACGCTACATCTTCAAGATTAACTTTGAGAAGGAACAGGAACTCTATAACAAGAACAACTTCAGCGAGGACTCACAGGTAAGAGGCGTCACACTCACCGTGACCAACGAAGCTGTGGCTGGACGCACCATTAAGGAACTGCACGAACTTGCAGGCAAGAAGGTGGTAACAACACGTCTCATGCACCGTCAATCAAACGACGTAGAACTGGCAACCGAAGACACACGCCTCGAAATGGGCGACCGCCTCTACATCGTAGCCAAGCCTGCCGACATTGAGACATACAAGGTGCTGCTCGGCACTGACCACTCAGATGCTGACAACGCCATGCTCGAAGGCGAAGAGAAGAACAGCCTCGTATCCGAACGCCTCATCGTGACCAACACGTCACTTCAGGGCAAGCGTCTCTCTGACCTTGACCTCAACAATACGTTCCACGTAAACATCAGTCGTGTGCGCCGTAGCGGCATCGACATTGTGGCTCACTCTTCCGTAGTGCTCCAGATTGGTGACCGTCTGACAGTGGTGGGTACTCAGGACAACGTGAACAAAGTAGAAAAACTCCTCGGCAACTCTGTCAAGCGACTTGACGAGCCACAGTTGTTCACCATCTTCATCGGTATAGCCCTCGGCGTACTGCTCGGCTCATTACCTATATTCTTCCCAGGAATGCCTGTACCAGTGAAACTGGGACTTGCAGGCGGCCCTCTCATCGTGTCAATCCTCGTGAGCTGCTACGGCCCTAAGTTCCATCTCGTGACCTACAGCACAACATCAGCCAACCTCCTCATGCGTGAGATAGGCATCTGTCTCTTCATGGCATCAGTAGGATTGGGAGCCGGTGTCGGATTTGTCGATACCGTCCTCCACGGTGGCTACTGGTGGGTACTCTACGGATTCATCATCACATTCCTCCCATGTATGATTGTGGCAGTCATGGCACGTCTCGTGTTCCACAAGAGCTACTTCACCATTGCAGGAATGATAAGCGGTGCCACAACCGACCCTCCAGCACTTGCATACTCCAACAGCATCTGCGGTAACGACCAGGCATCCATCGCCTACTCTACCGTCTATCCGCTCACGATGTTCCTCCGCGTCCTCGTGGCACAGATACTCGTGCTGCTGGCATTGTAATGGATATAATAGTTTTTAGACATACAAAAAATAGAAAAAGAACCGTCATCGGGCAGTGATGCCAGATGACGGTTCGCATTTTTACAACACCATATAATGTATGAAGAATTATAATCCGGAGGCCGCCCCGTTACTTCCCTGCGGTCAGTGAGATCGCTTCGCTAAGTTTGGGGGATGGGGGGCTAATAATTCACGTCACGAAGATGAACCTTGATGACCTTATCCTTGGTCGTCTCAGGGAGGAACGTCATACGCTGAATGATGTCAGGATGCTGCTCCACGGCACGCTTTATCTTGGAAAGCATAGGACGACGGATTTCGGAGTTAGTGATATCCGGTGCCACCTCACGACTTGCAAGAGAGAGATAAACGTCTTCAAAGCGTCGCTGTGCCTCACCAAGGTACTTGATATCCGCTGCATTATTAGCACTCACGTTGAAACCGCCATAACGCTTTGTCTCATTGATGAGGAACACATAGAATGCTGATTCCTTTGGACCTATCTCAAGCGGTGTCTCTGTATCACCATTGATGGTGTGGGTGACAACAGTCAAGACATTCTTATGATTGTAAGGATGTACGAGCAACTTGCTACTTGCACCCTGACGGTAGGTCATGAGGTCGAAAAGTGTACGGTAGAAACCTGAATACACAAAGCAATCCTCTGTCATCACGGCATTGCGTATAACAAACGAAGACGAATTCTGGTAACCCATGAAGCGTGTCAGCATCTCGTCAATATGATGCAACACATCGTGATGTAAAGGTACGATGAGATAATGAATCATCATCGTCGTAGCCGACATTGACGAACCTACACGAATGACATACGATGGTTCATTGAGTTCATGCTCAAAACCAAGGGTGCCGATGACAAGTTCACGGAACAGCGTCTCAGTAGTCATCTGTCGCATTGACTCCACAATGGCATCAGTACTCTTATCACTCTGAGAAGGCGACATGTAGTAAATCATGTCATGAAGCAGGTTGCCAGCAGAAGCCAGGTGCTCCAACATCTTAGGCAAATACACAAAGTCGAAGTCACCCACCTTGAAGGCATTGACCATTGACGTATAATTCTGCGATATGTACTGGTTCAGGTTCTCATTGAATCCATTCTCCACAAACAACACCTGATTACTGCTTAGCATCACATCGCTGCTTGGCACGGACACAAGCGTTGCTGACTTATCACCACTGAGACATTCATGGCAGGCAAGCAACAATAGTGCCTCCTCACGGCAGCATGAACCATCGGAAAGACTCAACTGTACTACCTCGTCGATGAACGTAGCCAACTGCCGTACAGGCATGGTTCGTATTTCGTTGAAAGCCTCTGCAAGCGTCATTGCCATCGACTGCTCGCGCAACTCGTTGGTGATTTCGTACTTGGTACACATGTTCCTGACGAAAGTTATCTCGTCTGTAGAGATTAGCTCGTCTGCCTTCATCATATCATATATGATTCTGTATATGCTCTGTCTTGAAATGTCTCGCATGGTTCGTGAGTTTGTAAGTTTGTAAGTTTGTGAGTTTTTAAGTTTTTATGTTTTTAAGTTTATTAGTTTTTTTGTTTGGGAACTTATCGGTTCTATAGTTTGCAGGTACATCAGATGTGGGCAATCATTGTGTCATTCAGAAACGAAAATTTAGGAAACTAAAGAAATCATCCCTCCATATCTATGCTTTCAACCTATGGCAACATGCATATTGTAAGCATAAAATTTCAAGGCACATGCAATTTCTTTAATTCCCTAAATCCATATTGTATAAATATGTACATCAGTTGAATGGGAATGAACGCTCACGAGCATCAAATCCACCATTTTTACCTGGGTCAGTGATTGGCTGATTACTGATTGGGATATTATAATATCCTAAGTCTTCACGAGGATTAACATGTGCACTCTTTGTACTACCACTTCCTGCCAATATTGATGTTCTGATTCTTGGGGCTTTTACTTCAGCCATAGGCCTACTATATTCCTTCTTCATAATCAATAATAATTTTGTTCTACTTGTCTTGTTCAAATAATATAAGACAGCATTCTATACATTACATGTTCTAACAATGCTGTTTTACAATCTTTTTCTATTTCGGCTGCAAAGTTACGTATATTTTATTTGCCACACGTTATATTTTCCTTTTTTTTTGCTCTAAAGGCACAAAATGAGCATGTTCTATGACTTATATCATGAACCTTTGTTCTCTACTTCATCAGTTTATAGTACTTAGGCTGATAATGTGGAAGCACTTCCGGGTGGAAAGCCTTCACAAAGTCGGCAAGGAGAATGTGAGGTTCAACAGGTGAAAGCTCTCGGTAAGGCGTTGACGCAAAGTTACAGAAGAGGACATGCTTATCCTTGAATGCCTTGAGGTCTGCATAACGACTATCTTCTGCCTCAAGGTCATTGAGTGAGAACTCACCATCGAAGCTACCGTCAATCTGCCAGAAGTCAGCACCCACAGCCTTGGCATAGACACTCTCGAAGTCGAGGGTAACACCACCCGTTTCTTCCTTATCCTTCATGATATAATCAGCACCTGCATCCTTGAATATCTGTGCCATGTAACTGTTTCCACCCATCACATACCAGCCATCACGTATCTGACGACCAGAGACAATAGTAGGATTCTTGGCTTTCGTCTTAGCGTTCTCTGCCATTAGTTCTGCCACTTCTGCCTTGAGCGTGTTGTACTTATTCTCTATATCTGCAAAGACAGCGTTGGCACGACGTGTCTCACCTGTAAGGAGACCAATGAACTTTATCCACTCTGCCTGACCAAGAGGATCTGTCTCCTTGTAGCCGTGATGAGGAATAAGCGGAATACCGCAGTCCTTCAGCGTCTCATAGCCTCCATGCTTGCTTGCAGACACAAAGATATAGTCAGGGCGTGAGGCAATGACTGCTTCAAGGTCGAAATTACCCTCCTTACCTATCTTCACGGTGGTTCCATCCTTAATCTGCTGTTTGATGAGTGGATTAAAAAGATGGCGCAAACTTGTAATTCCAATCACCTTGTCCTCCAATCCGAGAGCCACGAAGTTGCCCATCTGCAAGGCAGTCATGCACACGAACCTTGACTTTGCCTCTTTAACCACCAGTTCCATAGGAGCTGTGTGTGATGAAGGGTCGGGATTGCTTATATGAACATGTACGCCATCATCCTTATACTCCACACGGAGACCCTTGGCGTACTTTATCCTTATCGTGTCACTATACTCAGATGCCTTGGCAAGGATGGAATCCTGCTGGCGAAACAGCGAGTCAGCACTTACAGCCTCATCAGAAGATGTAGTCCTATTGCCACATGATGCCAAGGAAAGAATTGCAACTATAATCAACAGTATTCGTTTCATAATGCAAATATACGTTTTTTACATGTTACTACAAGTCACAAAGCAATTATTTGTACCAAACAAAAAAGATAGGGCGAACACGAACGCCTTCGGTTGCCCTATCACAAAACTTTAAAATGATTATATTTCGCTCCTCTCACCCCATTCTTTTCTATCTATGGGGAGGGGCTTTGAAGAGAATATGCTTTATTTATTCCTCTGGATACATTGAGTGGTAAACCTCAGAAAGCTCAATGTTGTTCTTTGTGTGGTTAATCCATACATTGAGAATCTCAGGAATATCGAGGAGACCACGGAGGTCGTCAGACTGAGTCTTACGAGTAGAGATGTTCTCGTACTTAGCCTCGTTCTTGAAGTACTCAAGCCAAGAGTTGTCCTCAGATGCAGGCTCCTTCTCGTCCCAGTACTCTTCGCCCTCACCATACATATCATTGTGAGCGTGGTCACCAGCGATTGACATGAGTGCCTGAAGTACCAATGACTTAGATGCTGGGAATGCGTTCTGCTCCTGAATACGTGCCCATACATCCTCCTTCTTATTCTCGTTCTGGTCAACAGTACCTACGAAATAGTTTGCGCTGTACTTCTGAAGCTCTGTCTCAAGCTGCTCATAACGTACGTTTGCCTTATAGATATCGTAGTCGTGCTCCTTGCTTGAAGGGTTACCATGACCCATGAACAGAACTGACTTAGTTGCAGCATCAGCCTTGAACTCGTCGTTGAGAATCTTAGCGACATCCTTCACGTCGTCCTCGCTGTTGAGGAGTGGAGTTCCGAGACGTACAGTAACCTCTGAAAGGTACTTGTCATCGAGGTCGCCAAGGTAGTTGTTACCGAAGTCCTTGATGTAGTTGATTACACGTCCGTACTCCTCACCAGGGATAACCTGAAGTGACTGTACTGTAATCTCACTGTACTTGACGGCACCAAGAGCATGAAGCCAGAAGTTAGGAGCATAGTAGTTGCGCTTGTCAGCACCGTCAGCTGCGTGCTCACCTGCTGCAGCACGGTTGATACAGATGGCAGAAGAATAAGACACATACACGTCATAATCAGGGAAAGCCTGCTCGTATGCCTTCTTTGTGTTGTCAAATGAATTGAATGCACATTGCCATGTTGAACCGAAAGCAACAAGGAGAATAGCCTTGTCATGCTTCTTCTGTGCATTAACCTGTGCATCCACAGCTCTCTGATACTTTGTGTAGTTGTCGAGAACCACTTCGTCATCATCATCACCACATGATGTGACAGACATTGTTGCTACTACTGCCAAGGCAGCAAGAAGCAGAGATTTAATCTTCATCATAGTTGTTTTGTTTTTTTATTTTAGTATTGATTTTGTTTCCTTTGTTGAATTTCACGCTGAACGACGCATAGATGGTCGTAGGCGGTGTGGTTGTGCCAAGATGAAGCGGCTTTGGTGTACGGTCAACGCAGTTGAAGATATTATCTACACCTGCCTCAACCCTGTACGAAAGCTTGGACGTACTCTTGCCCAAGTCATGCGATGTGCTCAGTTTCCATATCTGATAAGCCTTGCCGTTGCCGTCATTCTGGTAGTAGCGCATACTGCTGCCACGTGCATAGATACCGATGCCAAGACGATACTTAGGCGAGAAGCGGTGAAGCCATGTGGCATAAGCATTCCAGCGATGATGAGCCATGCCGTCAATAATGACACTTTCGAGACGGTCATGCTTCTCATCATACACATCTGCATCGGTATCGAGGTAGCTGTAGTTGCCGCCGATGGCAATATCCCTAGTGATGTTGTACGCAAGGTTCACATCCACACCATAAGTCCTTGCCCTCTCCATGTTCTTGTACATACGTGGGACGATGTCGGCACTACCGTCACCATAGTACTGCGTCTCGCCCTCTGGTATTGCATCAAGAGGGACATTGACGAGCGTTATCATATTATCGAGTCGGTTAGTATAGCCTGTTACAGACACGTTGATACGGTCTGTTCTCCACTCCACTCCGCCTGTGAAGTAATTGCTTGTCTGGGCACGTAGGTCACGGTTGCCCATATAGTAGAAGGTCTTTGCACCCATCTGACGGAGATAATGGTAGTTGAGTTCCTTGGGTGTAGGTGTCTTGAATCCCTGACTCCAACCTATCCTTATACGGAAGTCACCAAGGCTGAACATGGTACTCACCTTTGGAGTAGCCCGGAATCCGAATCCATTGTTCTCGTTAAGGCGGAGACCTGCTGTGAGGTTGAACCACTCAAGGTGATTGAACTCATCCTGCACATACACGGCTGCCGTCCAGTCATCTGCCTCACCACCCTTAACACGCATCGGAGCATCGTGATAGTCATAACGGTACTCTGCTCCTGCACTCAGCGTATTGTCCAGAGGAAGGGAGAACACTCCCTTGAGCACAGCCATTGTACGCTGCTGATCTGACTGAAGATTACGCTGACCCGCAAAGTACGGGTAGTAGTTGGTGAACCTGCCCAATGGGTCATAACCATCCTCAAGCGTGGTGTCTGTATATTTATAGTAGTAGGCATGCTTGTTCCAGTCAACGTCAAGCGTGACAATATCGCTGCCACGTAGTTTCCACTTACCTCCAAGCGCTGCACTCGCATTACGGTACATCAGGTCATAGGTATAAACATCACACGAAGCGTACTTGCCATCCTGCGGACGATTGATAATCTTGCCATAGTACGAACCTTCAGCATACATCTCAAGGCGTTTGTTTGCCGTATAAGTAAGACGTTCAGCAACCTGCCAATTGGTATATTTATTGACGGTCTTGTTACGACTATCCTTGAGCAGTTTTCCCTCTGCATACTCCTCTGACGTGTTCTGCCAGCCGTCCGTATGCTGCATCTGGAAGTTGGTGTAAGAGTTGAACCTGCCAAAGCGTAAGCCAATCCCATTATGCTGACGGATGTCATTGTACGTACCGTAACGCGTAGTATTCTCAAGATACAGGCCACTGTCCTGATGCTTACGTGTGATGATGTTTACCACACCAGCAATGGCATCACTGCCGTATAGTGCACTCTGCGCTCCCTTCACTATCTCAATGCGCTCGATGTTGTGAGGGTCAATGAGTCCGAGGTCGTTCTCACCTCCATTGTCACCATGCAGACGTTTGCCATCCACAAGGATAAGGATGAACTTATTGCCCAGTCCCCCCAACTGCATCTGACTACCCATATCGCCCTCGTTGAAAGCAAACGACGAGGTCAGTCCACCGAGGATATCCTCAATGGATTTGCCGCCAAAGGTATCGAGTACCTTGCGTGAGATAACCTCTGTCTGTACGGGAGCATTCTTGAGGAGACGCTCCGTGCCTGTACCTGTAACGACAACCTCACGGAGTGTGTCTGCCTTCTCCTGAGCATCACACACAGAGACAGAGCCCGCCACGAGAGCGAGTGCTGTCAATAGTCCTTTCATTCTACTGATGATAAATAACAAGATGATATGGAGACCTGTTCCTGGGAACTCCTCTATCATAACACATGAATGGCAGGTTTTCTGACTCACCATTGGACAAGCGGCCTTCCCGAGACTGACTTTGCTGGAGCAAAGTCAGAGTTAAAAGCAATAAGTTGAGTTTATCAGTTTTTAAGTTTGTAAGTTTTTGAGTTTTTATGTTCTCGTCTAAAAGACCTCCGTATTATATATATGTAAAGTCTCTAAACAATAAACTCTAAACTATCAACTTTTCAATTCAACTTTTAACTCTTAATTTTTAACTTTTAACTCTTGCATGGCATCGCCATGCAAGCCGTCAGTGGCACTCACGTGTGCCTGTCCCATGAATAATGGCTTACAGCTGCAGGTACAGTTCAGGATTCTCACCTGATTCCCTCGCACAAGTTGACAGAATGTCTCCTTGTTCACCAATTCGATTGCAAAAATAAGACATATTGTTGATATCACAAAGAAAAACGTCAACTTTTCTCGCATTATAGAAAAAACTCCACCCACGGCATCGCTGCCACGAGTGGAGATGAATCGATTCCTTTTTATTTTACTATAAACTAATCATCTTTAATATACTGTATAATTCTACACCTTTTTTGTTTTCCGAAGAGGGTACAAAGCGTTTAATGTTAAACACCTTACCCTTGTTGCACAAATCAGAAGCGTCTTGGAACAGGATTCTTCAGCTCAAATACAGGCAAGTCTGTTCCGCAGAGTTTCTTCTGAACATAAGTAGGGAAACCAGAACGTTTCCACAGTTCGGTGACGGTCTCACCATTGTCACCCTTGTAAGAGAGATGATAGGTGTTGTCGTCAATCCATTTGATGGTACAGTCCTCACCAAACTCCTCCACAGTGTCAGCGCCCTTATATTTGACAGGACGCAGGATGAAGTACATACGTACCTGATAAGGACCACCTATATTGTATGCATGGAAATAAACATCCTCATCATACACCTTATACAACTCATCAGGACAAGGTATAAGCACATCCATATTGTCTATCTTGGAGAATGAGCCAACCCTGTACCAGCATCCGAACAAACGATTCTTGTTCTTGTTTCCCTTGAGCTTCATCTTGCAGAGATCAAAACATCTCACGATACGTGGGTCAAGGTTCTGGACAGAGTAGTGTTCCGTCACAAATTCCTTATATGGGAACATCTTGTCACGAGGAAGTATGTTATTGTACCACTTGAACTTGAACGACTTTCCATCTGAGTCGAAGACACGTGAACCCTTGCCATCGTAACCCACAGGCACATCACCTGTATAGTTGAATGGCTTTGAGTCGTTCTGTAGCACAGACATCTGGAAGTCCACCTTTGGAGTGGTTACGTCACGACGTATCACCATCTGTACGGAGATGCTGTCCGTGCAATACTTGTACTGGTCAAACTCTGGCGTAACCTCAGGATGATTACCGTCGAAACTGACCTTTGTCCACTTGAACAATCCACGAGGATTGACATTCTGAGCATTTGCCATGACTGATGCAAGGCACACTCCAATCAACAGAAATAATCTTTTCATAACATTCAATTTAACAATTTATAATTAACATCTGTCGCGACTATAGATATTCTTTTAATTATCATTCAATAACCATCTAACGTTTCTTTGGCAGATGGTCTCCAACCATATAAACCCTCTTCCAATCCTTCGGAATCCAGTACTCACCTTCCACCTCAAGACGGAGGACATAGAGACGACCATCGTTGCCAAGATCAGCAATCACATAACTGGAACGTGGGTCGTTATTGACCTTCAACCTGTTTATGCTCTTCACTCCACAGAGCGAGAAATGGCGATTGGAATACTCCATCACACAAGCCTGCCCCTTCTCCCTATCCATGTGGCTATATGCTTTATGAAACAAGCGTTCGTACGTATGGCGTGCCTCATCAGGCGTCTCTACAACATAGAGCGTACCCTTAGAGTGGCTGAAGTTAGAGCCATATAGGAGTTCCTCCGTATAATAGTATGCGCTATTCCTGTCAAGCGATTCGTCATCACGATGCGTATATTCCACCTTGTGCTTTCTCACCTTCACCTCTGCCATTGCACTAGCAAGCACGCTGTCAAAAGGCTCCATGTGGAAATTGAAGAACGAGCGATACTCGTCATTCTCCACGTTGTTCATATAGATAAGATTTCCACGTCCATTGACATAATCGAAGAGTATCAACTCCTTTGCTCCCATAAAAGCACGACGATTCTTTCCCTTCAACGAACTACGCAATATCTTTTCATACCTTGTGTAGGAATTCTCATACACACCCGAATGGTACTGACGGAAACGTTCATTCATCGGTGTGGAATAAAATTCGGACGTAGCCTCAGGCTCGATAACATAGTCTTCATTCTCACCGTATGCCCTCAGCGAAAGCGAGTAGGTGATGGTGTCACACAAACACGAACGCTTATTGTAGCGGTAAGCCTCAACAGAGTTGAGAGCCATGCCGTCAAGGAACAGACAGATACTGTCCACAAGTGCAGGAACATGATGCGAAGAGTCAATCACCTCGTTGCCCTGTAAAATGTCCACATTCTCAAATCGCAGATGATATCGTCTGCCTAGACGGCTCTCATCATTCATCCTTGCCACTGACACCTTTGCGCCACGCTCTGCAAGACGCTCAAGGTACTGCTCCACCCTGCTGTTCTGCGCCATGGCACAGATAGCCAAAAACGACATCAGCAAATAGCAAACATTTCTTTTCATAACACTCTATTATATTGTTTGGAAAACATGAGACCAAGTACTGACTAACTATAGACTAAGTACTGACAATCATCCGTCATTCTCTGTCCTGTTTTCCCAACGGTTTCTACTCGTCCTCAAACGCATCATTAACAACAACCACGGCCTCGTTAAGGTTCTCCACCCTGTTCCTGAACTCGTCAAGGTCTATGCCGAGAATCATCATAGGCTCGTCCACCTCGGCATAGTCGTCGCCATAGTCAGGACACTCGTCCGTAACGGTCGTTTCCGCTTCGGTTGCCTGCGCCACATACTTACGTTGCAACGTGATGCGACGGATGTCCTTAACCGTCTTTTCGGCTTCGCTCTCGTTCCTTACAGGCTTGCTCTGCACGTCAGACTTCTCCGTGGCTGTATCCGTACGCAACGTATCAACCTGCGCCACCAGCTGACTGCCGTCCTGTACTCCATGTCCGCTAAAGAGCAACGCTCCAGTCACCATGACAGCCACAACGATGCTTGCTGCCACGCTCCAGCCTGTCCACATGCCCTTACGACGGCGGTCATGCTCCACGGCTTTCGCCTTACGGCTCTGCATTATCTCGTCATACATCGCCTCACCAACGGTAAGGTCACCAAGCATCACGGCTATAGCCTTCCACTCTTCTGGCGCACCCTCTTGTGCCACCTCAAGGGCAAGCCTGCGCTCCTCCTCAGGTGTGGTCTCACCATCAAGATAACGGTTGATAAGTATGTCAATTTCCTTTTTAGTCATTATATTTAATGTCAAGATTCAAATTTATAATCTATGCCTCTGGAACATATCGGAACGCATAAATTTGACATCCCATAAGGCGGGACGCATAAATTAGAGATTTGAGATTTGCGATTCATCTCAGCGCCTTAAACAGTTTCTTGCGTGCCATGGATATCATGCTCTGCACGGAAGCCTTCGGTATTCCCACCTGCTGCGAAATCTCCTCCGTAGTCAAGCCTTCCATCTGACGCATCTCGAACAGTTGCCGCTCACGCTTGTTGAGTCCCTGCAAGGCCATGTCTATCTTGTTCTGCATCTCCTCGGCTTCCATCATCTCGTGGGGCGAGGGACTCGTGTCCGTCGGCGTTCCCTTGGGAGTGTCGTCCTCATCATCCTCGCTCATGCTTATCGTCTTCAGGCGTTGCCGTCGGTAAGCATCCACACACACGCTCTTTGCAACCCTGACAGCCAATGCCTCGATGTTGCGACCCTCGTCAAGCTTCTCGCACAAGCCCCACAAACGGATAAGGGAATCCTGTGCAACATCTTCGGCATCATCCATCGATTCGAAGAACTCGAATGCTATCTGGATAATCCTCGGACGTAGCCTGTGCGCCATCTGTTCAAAGGTCAATCGATTCATTCTCTCAGTCAAGTATTGGTATTTGCTTTACGTGTCCACGTCATCTGTCGGCAGCCATCAGCCCTCATTGCCTTATGCCTTAGAAGCCTTTCTGCAACTGCCAACTACCCTCTATACGCAAGAACAAGTATAAACTTAAGTCATAAAATCAAGTTTTTTTGTTTTTCTGCCACAAATATACGTTTCTTTTTCCTTCCCTGCAACATTTTCGTCCTCTGATTCCCCTGCAGAAATGAATGTTAAAGACATAAATTTCCCACATCCACCTGCGGTGGAGTTTTTAAGAACCCGCTCCCTTGTGGGAGCTGGTTCATAAAAACATGGCGTATAAAACTCAAATAAGCCCCCTTTTTATTTGACAATTAACAATATTAGCATTATCTTTGCCAACATAAAAACATAAAACGTAAAGGATTATGACAGCAGTACAATTGAATGCGGAAGTACTCCGTGCAATAAACAACATATCTGACGACGAGACTTTGATGACCAAGGTCTTGGCATACATAAAGAAGCTCACAGCAAAGAAGGAAGACCCGACATTGATGACAAAGGAAGAATTCTTTGCCAACATCGAGCGTGCAGAACAGCAGTATGCAAGAGGTGAATACACTACACAATTACCTGGCGAATCAGTCTCAGATATGTTAAAAAGATGCGGTTATGAAGTATGAAATCCGATATACTCCTGAAGCCAACATCGGATTGGCAAAACTGGAGAAGTACGAACCTAAAGCATTTGCCAAGGCTCTGTGTTTTCTTGAAGAACTTCGAGAGCATCCTAAGACTGGCACTGGTCACCCAGAACCATTAAAAGGGAAACCAGAAGGACGCTGGAGTCGTCAGATAACAAAGAAGCATCGTCTGGTGTACCGAATATTTGACGAAGAAGTGGTCGTCCTTGTTCTGACAGCCTATGGTCATTATGATGACAAATATAATTGACATCGATAGGGGAGTGATATGCAAAATCTATCAGTTTTGAGTTAGTGGGTAACTATATTAGGGTTAGTGGGAAACTCTAATATAGTTACCCACTAACTTTAAATGACTTTCCCAATGCAATCGATTCTATTAAAATCGATGTATGTTCTATTAGGGAATGAACGAATAATTGCTTCCCGATTACACCCTCAAATGAATACATGCCTTCTACATCTTCCATCATATACGCAATTAGCCGTCCAGATGCTTACTCCGAACGGCTAATATTGTGGATAACGGTCAGAAAGACCGCTTCGTATTGTTATTCTTTATTATCAATTGTTCATTAAGCTACATGCTTTACCTTACTTGCATACAGCACGAACGCTTTGGCCACTGTGACGGTTATCGAAACAATAAAAGTAGCGATCTTCCGAATAAAAATTAATAGCCCATGCATAACCACTATTGTTCTCGCTAAGCGAAGATGACCAATAAAGACCGCTATAACCCACATTGCGACTGTTACTATATCCCGCAGCAGGAAGGAAAATCGACGAGGACTCTTTGAGGAGGAACGAAAGCGACAGCATCGACTACATTGCCACCGTGCCCGAGGTGTCAGCGTCGGGGAAAACAAAACATGCCGCTCGGGAAAAAAGTCCGAACGGCATGTTATTCGTTATTTTAAGCCCGAATGGCCGCCCCGTTACTTCCCTGCGGTCAGTGAGACCGCTTCGCTAAGTTTGGGGGCTGGGGGGCTAAAGCAGACCTGCCTGACCTGCGAAGATGAGCATTACATAGCCAATGATAAGACCTGCGATACCCATGATGATACCTACCTTCATCATCTCGCTCTGCTTGATAAGACCTGTTGCATGAGCAAGGGCATTAGGAGGAGTAGAGATAGGAAGTATCATTGCAAGTGATGAACCGAGTGCCACACCGATGAGGAGTGTGCTCACACCACCTACGCTTGTGAGGATTGCCTGTGCTGAGATACCTACGAGTGCAAGGATTGGCACAAGGAGGTTGGCTGTTGCTGTATGACTGATAAAGTTAGCCATAGCATAGCAGATAAGTCCTGAACCGATGACGAGGAGCACTGGGTTCCATGTCTCGAATGGGATAGCCTCGATAAGGTGCTTTGCAAGACCTGTGTCCTGAAGTGCTACACCAAGTGCAAAACCACCAGCTACCATCCAGAGCACTGACCAGTTGAT
Organism: Bacteroidaceae bacterium; assembly: GCA_017540585.1. Taxonomy (GTDB): domain Bacteria; phylum Bacteroidota; class Bacteroidia; order Bacteroidales; family Bacteroidaceae; genus Minthosoma. Next base: position 60,741 of record JAFYAT010000023.1, read on the forward strand.
TTCTTCAAGGTCGGTACGTGTGATAACACCTGTAACACAGAACACTCCTACAGGGAGCATAGCCACTACGTTAGAGTTGACACCTGTATATTTGTCAAGACACCAGAGGAGGATTGTCACACCGAATGTGATATAAACGATGATTGACCTCCAGTCCTTCTTTGCCTCACCTTCAATCTGAAGTTCAATAGTCTTCTGAGTGAATGGGAAGAGACGTAGAAGCACGAACCATGCAAATACGAGGAGTACCATGGCAAGTGGGAACATGAACATCATCCACTGACCGAAACCGATGTTTGCATTGAGTCCTTCTGGGTCGTTGAGGAACTTGAGTGCGATAGCATTAGGAGGAGTACCGATAGGAGTAGCGATACCACCGATGTTTGCTCCGATAGGAATGGCGAGAGCAAGGCTGATGCGTCCCTTACCGTTTGCTGGGAGAGTCTTGAGGACTGGTGCAAGGAATGTGAGCATCATGGCTGCTGTTGCCGTATTTGAAAGGAACATTGAGAAGATACCAGTCACAAGGAGGAATCCGAGAAGCACGTTCTCCGATTTCTTTCCGAATGGTGCAAGCATCACCTTGGCGAGCTTGGCATCAAGACCTGTCTTTGTTGCTGCGATGGCAAGAATGAATCCACCGATGAAGAGCATGATGATTGGGTCTGCAAAACATGCCATGATTTTCTTGTAGCTGATGGCAACGAGTGCTGATGTTGCCTGACCGTTCTCGTCAAGGACAGGAAGACCATCCTCTCCGATTACTGGCTGCATGAGACCCTCCTGCATGAACCACAGCGAACTGTCGGATGCACAGAAGAGGAGAATGACGATGATTGATACTGAGGTCGTCCACGCCGGTATGGCTTCAAGAATCCACATAAGAGTTGCAAAACAGAAAACTGCTATTGTTCTCTGCTCAAGTATTGTGAGACCTGGAATACCGAACATCGCTGTCGGAAGATTCCAGAGAATCAGAAGTACAAGAACGCAAAATATCAACTTGAGTGAACGGGTATTTGCTGTCAACTCACGTAATCTGTTCTTCTTGTCGCGACGCTCCGCTTCAAGATTATAACCAATGAAGTTTTTAAACATACGATTTAATTAAATACTATATAATTTTACTTTTTTACCTTATAGAATAGAATTACAAATTCCAAATGTCTTTTTTAAATTACTAACTCCCTGCTATTGCATAACGAAAAAAAACGATGCAAGCAGAATTGCGGTGCAAAGTTACGCCAAAAAAATGATGTGGCGAAAAAAACAAGCCTAAACATTCAAAAAAAATGTATGGTTATTTTTTTTCAAAACTAATAGTGATTTTTTTATGCTTTTTTGTTTCAACATGTAGTAAAAAACGCTAATTTTGCAAAAAATTATAACTTCACAAAATAAACTATTATGGAAACAATGGACTGGTCAAGTCTTGGATTCGGATATCACAAGACAGATTACAATGTACGCTGTTACTATCGTGACGGCAAGTGGGGTGAGATTGAGACTTGCTCCGAAGAGACTATTCCTATGCACATGGCTGCAACATGCTTGCACTATGGTCAGGAAGCATTCGAGGGACTTAAAGCTTACCGCTGCCCAGATGGAAAGGTCCGAGTGTTCCGTAGCGACGAGAATGCAGCACGCATGCAGGCCACTTGCCGTGGTATCCTCATGCCTGAACTGCCAACAGAGAAATTCAATGAGATGGTCGATAAGGTTGTACGACTCAACGAGCGTTTCATTCCACCATACGAGAGCGGTGCCACACTCTACATCCGTCCTCTCCTCATCGGTACAGGAGCACAGGTAGGTGTACACCCTGCAAGCGAGTACCTCTTCGTCATCTTCGTTACTCCTGTAGGTCCTTACTTCAAGGGAGGATTCTTTGCCAACCCTTACGTCATCATACGTGAGTACGACCGCTCTGCTCCTCTCGGAACAGGTATCTATAAGGTCGGTGGCAACTACGCAGCTTCTCTGCGTGCCAACCAGAAGGCACACGAACTGGGATATGCCTGCGAGTTCTACCTCGATGCAAAGGAAAAGAAATACATCGACGAGGCTGGTGCCGCAAACTTCTTCGGCATCAAGAACAATACATACGTCACTCCTAAGTCAACATCCATACTGCCTTCAATCACCAACAAGTCGCTCATGCAGCTTGCAGAAGACCTCGGTATTAAGGTTGAGCGTCGTCAGATTCCTGAAGAGGAGCTTGCTGAGTTCGAGGAGGCAGGAGCATGCGGTACGGCAGCAGTTATTTCACCAATCTCAAAGATTGATGACCTTGAGACCGGCAAGTCATACGTATTCGGCGACAAGCCAGGACCTGTGTCAACAAAATTGTACAATCTGCTACGTGGCATCCAGTATGGCATCGAACCAGACAAGCACGGATGGACACGAGTAGTAATAGAATAAACATAAACTCTCGCATGCTCAAAACGAGCACTTGCGAAACTAAGAACATTAATGGGTAAAGGTAAACTTGCCAAATTTGCAGACATGGCAGAGAACCCCCTCGTTGTGGAGTGTCCTTTCTGGAAACTTCAGAACGAGGGCTTTGCTCTTAAAGGCAAATGGCATCCTGATTTCTTTCACAACGACAATCCGATAGTTCTCGAACTCGGATGCGGACGTGGTGAATATACGGTGGGACTCGCAAAGCGTTTCCCCGACATCAACTTCATAGGCGTGGACATCAAGGGAAGCCGTATGTGGCATGGAGCCAAGGAAGCACTCGAAAAGGGTATGAAGAACGTAGCATTCCTGCGCACCAATATAGAGTGTATCGACGGACTCTTTGCCGAAGACGAGGTGGCTGAGATATGGCTCACATTCTCTGACCCTCAGATGAAAAAGGCAACCAAGCGTCTCACTTCAACATACTTCATGGAACGCTATCGCAGGTTCCTTGTGGATGGAGGTATAATAAATGTGAAGACTGACAGTAACTTCCTCGCCACCTATACTAAATATATGGTGGAGAAGAATAACCTCAAGATGGAGTTCTTCACAGAAGACCTTTATAACACGGAAGGTGTGGATGACGCCTTGACGTCAATACAGACCTACTATGAAGGTATGTGGCTCGAAAGGGGTATTCCTATCAAGTATATCAAGTTCCACCTGCCTAAACAGGGAACGCTCGAAGAACCTAACATCGAGATTCCTGTTGACGGATACCGTTCATACAACCACGAGGTACTGAGCACAAGGACAACGGGAAAGTAAAGACAATTAAGAATTCATAATTCAAAATTCATAATTGCAAGCACACCCAAATGTTTTAGCAATTATATATGAATTGTGAATTATTTAAGGGTGGTTATAATTTTACATTTCTAATTTTTAATTTTTAACGTGACAACAATTTATCCAGCACTTATACATCAGGCACTTGCCACAGTACGCTATCCAGGCAATGGCAAGAGCATCATGGAGAATGAGATGCTTGAGGACGACCTCCGCATCGACGGTATGAAGGTCAGCTTCTCACTCATCTTCCCTAAACCGACAGATCCGTTCCGCAAGTCAGTAATCAAGGCAGCCGAGGCAGCCATCAAGATGTATGTGGACAAGGACTGTGAAGTAACAATCAACGAAAAGTCAGCAACAGCACTTCCTCCTGAGCCAGACAAGCTTCTTCCTAACGTGAAGAACATCATTGCCGTCAGCTCAGGCAAGGGCGGTGTAGGCAAAAGCACCGTGACAGCCAACCTTGCAGTGGGGCTTGCAAAGCTCGGCTACAAGGTAGGACTTCTCGACACCGACATCTTCGGTCCAAGTATGCCAAAGATGTTTCAGGTGGAGAACGAACGTCCATACGCCGAACAGGTTGATGGACGTGACCTCATTGTACCTGTAGAGAAGTATGGCGTCAAGCTCCTCTCCATCGGTTTCTTCGTCAATCCTGACGAGGCTACACTATGGCGTGGAGGAATGGCTTGCAATGCTCTCAAGCAGCTCATCAGCGATGCCATGTGGGGTGACCTCGACTACTTCATTCTCGACACGCCTCCAGGCACAAGCGACATACACCTCACGCTCCTTCAGACGCTTGCCATCACAGGAGCCATCATCGTATCTACTCCACAGCAAGTTGCACTTGCAGATGCACGCAAGGGTATCAACATGTACATGAACGATAAGGTAAACGTACCTATCCTCGGACTCGTAGAGAACATGGCGTGGTTCACTCCAGCAGACCATCCTGACGAGAAGTACTACATCTTTGGCAAGGACGGAGCCAAGGAGCTTGCAGAGAGCCTTAACGTGCCTCTACTTGCACAGGTTCCACTCGTTCAGGGTATATGCGAGAATGGCGACAAGGGTACACCTTCAGTACTTGACCCAGCCTCACCAGATGGCATGGCATACATGCAACTCGCTGCCAAAGTCGTCACTCAGGTTGACAAGCGCAACGTGGAACTTGAAGCCACAAAGCGTGTGGAAGTAACGAAGCAATAACGTAAAAGCGCAATAATGCAAGCAGGCGTATAGGTCTTGACCTACACGCCTGCTTTTTTGTCCTACAGGAATCTTCCACCAGTAAAGTCAAAGTGCAATGAAAAAGCAGCCTTGAATTCAAATTTCGTATCAACTCGTGTCATTGGCTACGCCAAGCTAAAGGTTCGTGGTAAAACAAGCACACGAATTATTGTAGAAGCAAATCCGAAACTTTTATTACTAATTACTAATTACTAATTACTCACTCCGCAAACGGATTCTTGTATAGTCCAAGAATCTGCTTCAGCAGATACCAGAAGAACACGAGGTCATCACAGATGTAACGCTTGAACATACGCTTAGGCTCACAATAGATGCGATAGAGCCACTCCAAGGCACAGCGCTGCACCCATCGGGGAGCACGCTTGATGTTGCCAGCCTCAAAGTCAATGGTAGCACCAAGTGCCATCCATATCCTCACTCCAGGCATACGGTCCTTATTGTCCATGATGAACTTCTCCTGCTTAGGAGCACCGACTCCCACAAGCACCACATTGGCACCAGAGCGGTTCACGATATCCACGATATCATCTATCTCCTCAGGACGATTCTCAAAGCCAAAAGAAGGCGAATGAGCACCGACAATGATATCATGTCCCACCTTGCTGTTTATCTTCTCCATTGCCTTTGCTGCCACTCCCTCTCGTGCTCCAAGAAGGAAGATGCGGCAATCAGGATTATCCTTGTGATAGAGATAGAAATGAGTGAAGAACGAACTGCCTGGTATAGGCTCAGGAAAATGGTTCTTCAGCAACTTGGAACAGAGCCAGAGAATCATAGAATCGCAGACAATCCATTCTGCTCCCTTATAGCAATCATAAAACTTCCTGTCCTTCTGAAGCTTTACAAGATGATCAAGATTCGGGGTTATAAGCACACCATTACCGCCATTACCCGAGAGGTTGTTATCCAGTCCCTCAAGCAATGTCTTTTCCGTGATGCAAAGAGCATCGATATTTAAGACCTTAGTCTTTCTCATATATTTTTGATAATATATTGAAGTATTATGAACATTTTTATAACACCAACACCTGGTGATGATTATGTTGGCAGCACTATTCAGCACCCATTTTAGGGGGCAAAGATACGCAATAAATACAGCAATACAAAGAAAAATATATAATATTTCTCAAATTTCGGAAGTAATTCTCTTGTAGTAAAGAGGAGTAAAGAGACATTAAATGGAGTAAAGAGACATTACCCTGTCTGTACAATATGGCGAACAGACTATCGTCCTTTTACTTCTTTTCAATCCTTTTAACTCCATTTTACTACCATAAATGAGCAAGTAAAAAAATTGCGAAACATGAATTAGCAATTAGTAATTAGAACTGGCTTAGCCCGAATGGTCGCCCCCTTCGGGGGGCGGGGGGCTTTTCCTGAGCCTCTCTGTGTTTTAGAAGCAATCAGCGAACAGAGTAGTCGGGGGCTAACCTTTCTCCCCCAACAGCGCCATGGCACCACGGCGACGGATGGCGGCACTCTCATCAGGTATGCCTATATTGTCGGCAAAGGCGTCAATGATGCGGAGATAGAAACTGAGACGGTAGTCACCTACCCCATTTTTATGTCCGTGAGATAAGACGCACGGATACCACACAACTCGCGGAGAGTAGTCTGATTGAGAACACCCATAGACTTCTGACGCTCAAGTTCTTCACACACGAAGTCACCAAACACCTTGTGCTGTGACTCCATTCTACAACTGATGTTATTCATATCTGTATTCTATTGTTTTGATTTTAAGTAGGTGTGCAAAATTATTTTTATAATGATTGTATTGATTAATGATGTATGTTCAGCGCATAAAATAAATGAGTGTAGTGACTCCTACTCGATTGTTTTTAGGCGTTGAAGATGCGCAGTAGGCGGTGCAAGGATTGTAAAAATAATTATGC
>JAFYAT010000024.1 GCA_017540585.1 Bacteroidaceae bacterium
AGAGCATGGTAAGCAGGTGAGTGTACCCGTCAAAGCTCTTAACATACTTCTCGCCACCGGTTTTGCGGCTCATTTCAATGATTTTATCACGGTCAAGCGATCTTATTAGCTGACCATACACCGGCTGTCCGAAAAAATGTATACTTTTGCCCATGGTTATGTTTGTTTTCTTGTCAACTACAAAGATAACTAAAAAGGGCTGACACCAATACAAAGTGCCAGCCCTAATTTTTTGATGGAGCTTTAATGTTTAGCGGACAGTAATAAATGCTAATAATGGTAACTGGGGCAAATGGGCATGCAAAAGACAGCGCCAAGGACGGCGCGGAAACAGCAGCCATGTTGCGCCAAGTATGGCGCAAGGCAAAGGAGGTGGCAAGCAAACAATAAAGAAAACAAGGCAAAGGGGCATATAGGCAAGAATTAAGGGAGATAAGGAATCGAAACAATGTGGAAATGGATGAAAAGAAAAGGAAAAACTTACAGAATGCCGACGAAGTGGAACATGGATTTGTAGTAGGCGGCTTTCTTATCTAAAGAAAGGGGATAGGCACGGGATGAGGACGGGAGGCGATAGAGAACAAGAGATGTATCTGGTATTGTGACCCACTCCCCTACTTTTGGTTCTTGAGGAATATTAAGATATGAACAGATGGTGGTAGTTGCTTTCTCGCCTGTAGTAACGATAGCTCTACATTCAGGAATACGAGTGAGGAGCTGACGGATGTCGGTCGGCTCTACAACTTCGAGGAACTTGTCGGAGGCGTTATCCTTGAGTCGGCGGACGGCGGTGGCAGTATCATAGAATGCGATGCCCTTATCGTTCAGGAATGAGACGATATCGTCAAGACGGAAAGTCTTGCGGTCATTATCGACAAAATGGTTCTTGTCACCAAAGAAGATGAGTCCTTCGATGCGCCAATGGTCGTTGAGAAAGTTAGGATAAAAGAAATCCATGCTCCAACGCTTGCGCTGGGGCGGAAAACTACCAAGGAACAATACCTTGGCATTTGACGGCAAGAATGGGAGAAGCGGATGATATTCCACTCCATCCACAGACTTTGATATGTTATTATGATTAAGAAAATTCACTTTATCGGATTTGCTTTAAAATAAAAAAGGGATACCGCCGTATCCCAACCTTTTGTTAACCTTAAATCTAATACTATGAAAAACACGTTGCAAAGATATGGGGTTTTCACGATACTTGCAAGTTTTTTCGAGTATTATTTTATACGTTTCAATATTTTAATGATAAATATCAATATACCTTTCGAAAAACAAACCATATATATGAACATTTGGCAATACCACTATACACAAAGAACATGGGCGTTTAATGATACATATAGACACCAACGTTGAATGAAAAAAAGCGAAAGTGAGCTATTCGACACACTGCAATTCGGCAAGAGCACAATAATAGTCACACTCCACAGACAGGAGCTTTGCGTATAGTTCATAATACTGGTTCTGCTCAGTAATATAATCCAAAAGGGAGATTTCGCCAGCATCAAGTGCTTTTTGTAAAAGTGACAGATTCTGAACAGAAGACAAAGCCTTCTGCTGTCCATCATAGATAGCTCGAAGTCTTGACACCCTAAGACGTAGCTCCTCTATCTGCATATCAAGTTTAAGTCTTTCGTCTTCCACCTGTTCACGTACCGCCATTTCATGCGCTCTTGCCATGCGCACACTTCTGTTATTGCGCCACAAAGGAACGGAAAGACCGAGGGTAACACCACGAAATTTCTCATCTCTCGTCAGTTCTGCCATATAACCTACAGACAGTTCTGGTGCATTGTTTGCCTTAGCCAACGATGTTTCCTTTTTAGCCGCAACAACCTTCTGGTCAGCAAGGTTTGATACTGCCGAGCGTACATTCATGTTTCCCAAATCATTGCCAGCAATAGAAAGAGAGAATGAAGGAGGATAATCGGTAGAAGTAAACTCAACATCCTTGCCACCATTCATCGCCTTGAGCCTATGGAACATCATCTGACGGTCGAGCAAGGATGTCTGGTAATCCGTTTCAACATTAACAAGTTCAAGCCTTGCCTTACCCAAGTCAATCTTATTTGTCTCGCCAGCATCAAGCATCTTTACATACTTATCATTCAACTCTTTGGCATTTGTAAGACGAGTTTCATTGAGTTCGACAAGACGATTAAGATAAACAGCCTTAAGCAGCACTTGAGTGGTCTCAAGAGCATACGAAAGACGCTTGACATCAAGCTCTCCCAACGAGACGCCCTCCTTTGCCCTTGCAACTTTCTTTTTTATACCCAAGATAAAAGCCGCATCCAGTTTCTGACTTACGGAGACATCCTTGCGCGAACCAACATCTGTCGGTGAGCCCCACAGATAATTGAAGCCTATCTCAGGATTCTCAAGTGTAAGTTCGGAATTATGTCCAGCAATCTCAGCTGCTGCAGAAGCAGATTCCGCACGCATCACAGTACTATTCGCCATAATAGAGCGAAGCACATCTTCAAATGATTGCGATTGCGCATTACCCATAAAAGGGAAAAGGAAAAGAGCAAATGACAAATATCTTGTTTTCATTTCTTTCGATAAATTAGTGGTACGACAAACATATTAAGGAACGTAGAGCTAACCAGTCCCCCAAGCATCACCTTTGCCATTGGCGACTGTATCTCATTGCCCGGAAGTTCCGAACCGACAGAAAGAGGCACAAGGGCAAGAGCCGATGTGAAAGCCGTCATGAGAATAGGTGTTAGTCGGTCAAGCGAGCCGTTTAGCACAGCCGTATGCACATCCATACCCTTGCTGACAAGTCTGTTGTACTGGTCAATCAGAAGCATTCCATTTCTGGTAGCAATACCAAACAGAGAGATAAACCCGATGATTGCAGGAATACTCAGTTCACCACCCGTAACCACAAGTGCCATGACACCTCCGATAAGGGCAAGAGGAAGATTAATAAGCACTATTGCTGACTGGGTAGCATTACGGAACTGTCCGTACAAGAGTACGAATATAACTATCACCGAAAGCAAAGAAGTAACCAACAGTATTCGTGAAGCATTCTCTGCACTTTCAAACTGTCCGCCATACTCCACATGACATTCTTCAGGCAAATCGACATTATCGGCAATTGTATGCTTTATCTCGTTTACAGTACTACGAAGGTCACGTCCTTCCACATTGGCAGAAACGACAATCTTACGACTCACATTCTCACGACTGATAGAATTTGGTCCTGTCGTCGATTCAACATTGGCGATATACTCAAGAGGTATCTTACTGTCTCCAGCATCCACCATTAGCGAACGGATATCATCAATACTCCTTCTGTCTTCATCGTCCAACTTAATCGTAAGGTCAAATGCAATACTGCCCTCATATACGGAAGAAACGACCTTGCCGTCAAGAAGTACACTAACATAATCGGCAAATTGACGTGGAGTAATCCCATACTTAGCCATCAAGCCTCTACGTGGAGTAATACGAATCTGCGGACGTTCAACCTGTTGTTCCACCTTAAGGTCAACCACTCCATCAATGTTCTCTATCGCCTCACGAATATTTCCTGCCACATGGTACATACGATTGAGGTCGTTGCCAAACAACTTGATTGCCACATTGGCACGAGTACCGCTGAGCATGGCATCTATCCTGTGCGATATCGGTTGTCCTATCTCGATGCTTACTCCCGGAAGTGCAGAAAGCTTTTCACGCACATCACGAGTCAGCTCGGCACGACTTCTTCCATCAAGTACAAAAGGAGCCTCTATCTCACTCGTATTGACTCCGAAAGCATGTTCGTCAAGCTCGGCACGTCCTGTCTTTCTTGCCACCGTCTGTATCTCTGGTATCGTCATGAGCAGTTCCTCTGCCTTGCGTCCAATCTTGTCTGACTCATCAAGGGAGATGCCCGGTAGCGTACTTATACTTATCGTATATGAGCCCTCATTGAACGAAGGGAGGAACGAGCTTCCCAAAGTAAAGAACAATATGAGAGTTACGACAAACACGGCAAGAGTACTACCGAGTACACCCCTACGATGCTCAAAAGACCACTCCAATGCCTTCTCATAATACGACTTCAATATCGTAACAAAACGAGGCTCAACCGTTACACGTCCTTTACCCGGTTTCAGGAAATAGCTACAAAGAACAGGAGTAAGCGTAAGCGCAACAATTGTCGAAGCAAAAAGACTTACGATAAAGGCAACACCAAGAGGCATCAGCATCCTGCCCTCCATACCGTCAAGAAAGAACAAAGGAACGAAACTTACCACTATGATGAATGTAGAGTTGAGGATTGGCATACGTACCTCACGACTTGCATTATATATAATGTCAAGTACGGAACCATCAACAGGTTTCCAGCCTCTCAACCGCTTATACACATTCTCCACATCCACTATTGCATCATCCACAAGTGAACCGATAGCAATAGACATGCCACCAATAGACATAGTATTGATGGTAAGTCCGAAACAACGAAGCGTAAGGATAGACACAAGGAGTGCAAGCGGAATAGTCACAAGCGATATGACTGTTGTCCTTATATTCATCAGAAAGACGAAAAGAATCAAGACAACGAACAAGGCACACTCAATGAGAGACTCACGAATATTACCTATCGAAGCATCGATGAAACGTGTCTGTCTGAATATATCCTTATCTATACTTACATCAGCAGGAAGCGATGAGCGGATATCCTCAATAGCCTCATCCAGCCTTTGTGTCAGTTCTATGCTGCTAACATTAGGCTGACGAGCAATAGTGAGAAGTACGGCAGGCTTGGCATTATTTGAGGCAACACCTGTCTTTGGAGACTTGTTGCCGATTTTTATGTCTGCCACTTGATTGAGCAAGATAGGACTGCCATCCACATTTTTCACAACTGTCTGACCGAGTTCTTCCGTATTATTTGTATTCAAGACTCCACGGATGACATATTCGTTTCCGTGTTCATAGAGTACTCCACCAGACACGCTCTGATTCATATCACTTACTGCATCGACCACTTCATCAACAGTAACACCATGATGTTTCATACGTTCAGGATGGACAGCAACCTGATATTCCTTGACCTCACCACCTTGTACGCTAACCTGAGCCACGCCACCAACAGCAAGCAATCGCTTGCGTATGTTCCAGTCGGCAAGTGTACGCAAGTGTTGCAATGATGTCGTGTCGGCAGTAAGACCAATAATCATCACCTCACCAAGTATGGATGACTGAGGTCCAAGTGTAGGACGACCTATATTGTCAGGCAAGGAAGCCGACACCTCAGCAAGACGTTCCGTGACAATCTGGCGGGCACGGTACACATCCGTTCCCCACTCAAACTCCACCCACACACATGAGAATCCCATTGTTGAGGTACTACGAACGCGCCTCACATCAGTGGCACCGTTCACAGCCGTCTCTATAGGGAACGTGACAGAACGCTCCACCTCTTCGGGAGCCATTCCGTTTGCCTCAGTCATAACTACGACTGTCGGAGCATTAAGGTCAGGAAATACATCCACTTCCGTAGTGTAGGCGCAATATATGCCTGCCACGAAGACAATAAGCGCCACGACCAGCACCAGCAATCTGTTATTAAGAGAAAAATGTATTATCTTATTCAACATCGGTCTTATTTTGTTTTGTTTCAATTAGTGTTCATGATTATGCGCTTCTGGCACGGAACCACTTGCACCAGCAAGTTTTACCTGATACACGCCAGCTGTCACCACCTTATCGCCTACCTTTAGTCCCTTGACAATTTCCACACGCTCGCCATTTGAGCCACCAACAGACACTTCCCTTTTCTCATACTCATCCGGATGATCTACCTGAACATATACAAAGAACAATCCCTGTTCCTCAGTAACAGATGAAGCAGGAACGGAAATCACGTTCTTTCGAGGACTCATGAGGAGCCATACATCGGCAAATGCCCCCGGCACAAGATGACCGTCATTCTCAAACTCAAACGTCACGGGAATGTAAGCCGAGCCTGAAGAAGCCACCCTTCCTACAGAGACAAGATGTCCATTGAGCTTGCTCACACGATGCGTCTCTGTCTCGTATGCCATGACGAATACCGCATCCTGCACATCCTTAAGCTTGAGAAAATGTTTTTCTGGAGCCTCTGCCACAAGCTGAAGACGGCAATTCTTGTTCAGGGACAATATCTTTTCGCCAGCCTGTACGTACTCACCAGGATTCACAAACACCTTACGGACAAATCCTGTAGCAGGTGCACATACAGATGACCCAGCCGAAGAGCCTAAAGCCTTGTGGGCAAGAGCTGCCTTCTCATATTCATTCTTTACCCTTTCATATTCCTTTCTTGATATGATTGTGTCCTTTATCATACGGCTTGCTCTCTCGTATGCAGCACGTGCCGTCTCGTAGTCAAGATTATCTTTAGCAACATCATCGCCACCTTTCATACCCTTGGCAGAAACGATGGCCAAAGCCTCACCACCCTTAACCTCCATACCTTCGGTAAGATGGTCACGCACAAAGGAGATGATGCCACTACTACGAGCCACGACCGTCATCTCATCGCCGTGAGCCTCAACGACCTGACCACTCACACGAAGCGATGGTGCAAACTCATCAGTCCTGACTGTCTCAAGTGCAAGACCAGCATTCTCTGCCTGTTCCTTTGAGAAGAGAATAACACCCTCTTCGTGTTCATCATGCTCCTCTTCATGTTTGTCAGATGTGCCGCCACATGACATCATTATTGCCGCAGAAGCAACGGAGAGCATAACAATTTGATATTTATTTCCCATACTTTTTTACAATTTTGGCACAAAGATACAAAAGAGCATATGCAACCAAGTTGCAAAAAACACAAAAAAACTTAAAATGAAACGAATTAAAAATATTTGCACTATCTTTGTCGCACATAACACAAAAAATACAAAAAAAGATTATGAAGAAACTGTTATCAACATTGGCACTCGTTGCCATCACAATTGTTGGTTGTGCACAAAGCCCAAAGACTGACAATGCAAAACAAATGACACAAGAACAGATGAAGGAAGCACTTGCACCTTTGTTTGAGAACCTCCAGAAGATATCTGATGACGACCCTGAGGGTGATGCCAAGGTTAAGGAAGCATCGCTCAAGTTTATCAAGGAAAACAAGAATGAGGCTGGTGCCTACGTCATCTGCAATGTACTTGGCTACGTAATGGACAAGGAGGAACTTATCAAGATGATTGATGCAGACGAGTACTTCAACAAGAGCGAGAAGATTGCAAAGACAAAGGAGGCTTGGCTCTTACAGGCTAAGACTGGTGCTGGCAAGATGTTCGTGGATTTCGAGGCTGAATACAATGGTAAGACAACAAAGCTCTCTGACTATGTAGGCAAGGGTAAGTATGTGCTCGTTGACTTCTGGGCAAGCTGGTGCGGACCTTGCAAGCGTGAGATTCCAAACCTCATCAACGTATATAATAAATATAAAGGTGACAAGTTCGAGGTTCTCGGTGTTGCTACATGGGACAAGCCAGACGACACTCTCAAGGCTATTGAGCAGCTCGGCATCACTTACCCTCAGATGCTCAACGCACAGAAGGCAGGTAGCGACGCATACGGCATTCAGGGAATCCCAGAGATTATCCTCTTCGCTCCAGATGGCACAATCGTTGCTCGCGGACTCCGTGGTGAAGCTATCGAGAAACTCGTAAAGGAAAAGTTGGGTAAGTAAGTCCCCACCCTGCCTCCCCAAAGGTAGGTGAAGAGAACGCAAGGATTGAGGACTCACAAACTTAAGGACTTAAAAACTTACGAACTCAAAAACTCAAAAACTTCCAAACTCAACTGTTAACTGTTAATTGTTAACTGTTAACTTAACACAAAAACGGGTGGAAACGCTTTACGTTTCCACCCGTTTTTGTGTTATGCCACTCCCACGAGCTTGATTTCAAATATAAGTGTTGAGCAACCAGGGATGGTTGAGTCGCCACGACTACCATAACCCATCTCGTAAGGGATATACACTTCCCAATGGTCACCCACGTGCATATTGACGAGAGCTATCTGAAAGCCGCTGATAAGTTCATTAACACGGAAGGCCTCAGGATAACCACGACTGAAAGCATCGTCAAAGACCTTGCCGCTCACGAGTGAGCCTTTGTAATAGCAAGTGACGATGCTGCGAGGCTTTGGTTGTGCGCCAGCCTCGTCACCACTCTCGATAACCTTGTAAAGGACTCCGCCACGAAGTTCCTTCACACCCTCTTCCTTACGTTTACGTGCAAGGAAATCCTTATTCTGCTGTTGATATTGTTCCTTCTTATTCATATTCATTTATTGTTTCATTTCCCTTTCCGAATCGAGCAAAGCCCTCTTCTTCTCAATCATCTCGCCATCACGTTGTCCAGCAAAACCGCATAACGTACCATCTGCTGCAATCACGCGATGACATGGCACATCGGGTGCAAAGGGATTACGCTTGAGAGCCTGTCCCACGGCTTGTGCACTACGACACCCTATCCGTCTTGCCAGTTCTCCGTAAGTGATAGTTTCGCCACAAGGTACATTCAGGAGTTCCAAATATACCTTGCGTTGAAACTCCGTTATTTCCTTCGAAGCCAGTACTCGTTGGCGGACAGCCTCCACATCAGTACTCATGCTTACTTCTTCTTTGTTATGCGAGCCAGATAGTCATAGTGGTCGCCTGCACAGACAAGTTCTGCATCCCAGCCATTATCCTCGGCATAGCCTTGGAGAGTAGAGAAGTCAATGTAGAGCCATGGGAACGTGTCGCCCTTGATGCGCTTATATTGCATCTGGTACTCCAGTTCGCCATAGTAGCCAGCATTGAGGTCTATCTCGAAGCTGCCGTCTTCCTCTTCAAAAACATAACGTATGTCGGAAGAATCCATAAGTAGCTGTCCATCCTCTGTCAGCATCGTGTCAAGGTGCTTGAAGAATGATGGGAAGTTATCCACCGTGCCCACAATGCCAGAGCCATTCATGAGCATGAGGATGGTGTCAAACTTCTCGCCCTTCATCTCAAAGTAGTCTTGTAGGCGCACGTCCTTCACACTACAGTCCTTCATCACATCGACCGCAGCAGGCGATATCTCAACCGCCGTCACCGTCTTGCCCATATCCTGAAGGGCAAGAGAATGGCAACCAGAGCCAGCACCAACGTCGAGAATCTTTCCGTCTGCCAGTTTAAGAGCCTCGCACTCTATCTCAGGCATCTCGTCAAGTTCACGGAAGAGCGTCTCCAGCGGTATCTCGTCCTCGTCAAACATAGGTGAGAACACTCGCAGTTTACCTGCCTTGCCATGCTCGTAGAAGTCGGCAATGGCAGCCCCCATCGGGTCTTTATCTCGTTGTAGAATCATAATCTTTGATAAATCTGTCATGAAAGAGTTACTACTTCCCAATGTCCACCCTTGTCTGCACCAACTCTTCTTATCACGTTGGCTTCCTGCATCTGCTTCAGGTGTTTTGCAACAGCACTTCTGTTGATTCCCAAGGTACTTGCCATCTCTATAGATGTAACTTTCGGGTTACTCTCAATAAGTGAAAGCAAGGCTTCCTTTGTTTTCTGTCCACCTTTTCTGTCCACCTTTTGAGTTTTCTGTCCACCTTTTCTGTCCACCTTTTCATCTTCCATAGACATTCGGAATTGCTCAATGTCACATTTCATATTCTGGCAATGAAGACGTGCCATGCAGTCTATGAAAATCATAATGTCATCCTCATCACGACTGTCAACCAAAGCCTGAATATATTCTGCCTTATCCTCCTTTCTGACCTTGGAAGGCAAGACATCGAACTCAAACTGTAACAAGTTCATAAGCAAGCGAGACATTCGACCGTTGCCATCAGCCCAAGGATGTATTGTTACAAGTTCAAAGTGAGCCCAGAAACTCAGTTCATATATGGCAGCCACATCATTGCGGTCTATCTTCTTGCGTCTCTCATTCAATTCTGTGCAGAACTCCTGTAGCTTCGCAGGGACTTTCAGATATGACATATACGAACGTCCACCAAATCCGGCAGATACATTCAATAGACGCAATTCACCCTTGGCAGCAGAAAAGTCACCTGCCATAGAATGATATTCAGAACCAGTACGAGCCATCACCCTTGCAGACAGGTCTATAAGACTCTGCACCGTGATATCCTCATGCCTCTTTATCCATTGCATACCATACAAATAAGCATCTCTCAAGTCAAGATTCATATTCATCTCGACTATAGAACGCTTACTTGATGTTATTCCTTCATCAAACAAGAGCTGAGTCTCGACCTCGGTTACCGTACTACCCTCAATGGCAGTAGAGTGTGTAATGATAGAATACAGATAGAACTTATCGTAGTCTATCTGTTCTGATATTCCAAGTGCTCTATGCTCTTCTATGAGTTGTTGCAATAACTGTATATTATCTTTATTCATCTGTTCTGCCATTTACGCTGACATTCCGCAAGAATGTCCTTATATCTTTCTTTTGCAAATTTATGTATTTTTACTGACAAAGCCAATTAGTCACACACCAAATGTCATTTTAACACTCCTTGAACATTCCTTAAACAGTAGTTTAACGCCGTTTAATCGCTGTTTAATCACCGTTCATTTACTGTTCATAAAGTGTTCACGAGGTATCATAAATACAATGACGGCTGACCACAAACATAGTCAGTTGTCATTGTTGTTATGCAATAGAGATTTCCCTACGACAAATAGGATTATGCCGTTTGACATGAAAACGACATATACTACTTTTGCAGCATATCAACAAAAAATACAAACAATATGAGAAAAACAATTACATTTATCTCTGCCCTGACCTGTCTGCTACTACTAAACAGTTGCAACTTATTTGAAGGCTGGGATGATAATCTTTACAAGGTACAAAAAGGAATGACTCGAAAAGAAGTTATCAAAATGCTTGGAAAACCAAGGACAAGGTCATTTGAGGGTGACTCTGAGGACATAGCGTACAAAACTCTACAACATGTAAATCCTGACCTTATTTCCTTCACCCACATCTATCTGAAGAACGACACCGTCGTCAGTATGAAGACCGAGATGCTTCCTTTCCCTCCACAACAGAATGTTATCGTGAAAGAAAAAAGCAAGTAACCGTCTGTTCGGTGCATCCACCAACACCAAAAAATTGGTGTCATGACAAAACGTTAATCCATTCCAACCATGAATTTGGTTGAGATGGATTAACTCTGTTTAGGAAGCATTAAAGAAAAAGAATGGCAGGAAAGCCGATTTGCTTTCCTGCCATTTTCATATATATTTATCTTTTAGTCTTTCTGAACACATATCATCAGATGCCTAAGGATTTGAACATTTCCTCAGAAGAGGCAAACTTCTCGACACGTCCTTTACGGATATCTTCCTGTGAGCTTTCGTAACTACATTTCTTAACAGGAGTAACCTTCTGCATAAGTACTCCCAAAGCATTCAGATACTCAATCAATGCCTTGCCACTACTTGTCTGCTCATTCAATGTAATAGTATATGTAGTCATACCAGTCTTTACTTTATGTTTTTATGCCGCAAAGATAACATTCTTTTTTCATATACAGCCTCTCAATAACGCATTATTATGTCATTATACTGAATTATACCGATGATTTTCATCTTGAGACAAATATTTATCAGGGTAAAGAATACTTTTTCATGGTCTTTATGTAATAATTGTGCAATCGCAGTTAGCAAAATGGATGACTACGATGAATTTTTAGGTTATCTACGATGATTTCTTTCGCTTATCGGCGTGAAAAGTTTGATTGTTCACGAAGAATTGTGTAAATTGCGCAGCGGTATGACTGTACTCCTTAGTGGTACGGTCATACTACTAAGGGGTACAGTTGTACCACTAAGGTATTTTGAGAATTGTTCGGCATAAGTGGAAGAATCATTGCCAAAGAATAGAAGAATTTACCGCGAACAATCTGAAATATCATCGCGGTCATTTCAACACAGGACTTTAATCAAACAAAATAACAGCTTCTACAATAATACTTGTGGATGATGTTTTTCAACCACGAATTACACGAATGGGCACGAACTTCAAGTCCTCCTATTTGTGTTATTACACTAAGACAACTCGTGTTGTCTGCGAATAACACGAATGCCATCCGGATGATTGACGGGCTTAAAAGTTCGTGGTTGAAAAATGTATACACATATTTTGCAGAATAAAAAAAGAAGAATATGGCACGATACATTAAACAGGAAGTGATAAACTTCCAGCAAGAGGGAAAGAAGAGATGCTTCTACCGCATTGCGTCACGTGGCAATGTGGGTCAGGACGACCTGCTGGACGAGATGTGCGCCCACGGCAGGACGGGACTCAACAAGGGTAATGTGAAGGCGGTACTCACTCTGCTGGCAGAGACGATGCAGTATTTCCTCACTCAGGGCTACAGCGTCACGCTTGACGACATCGGCAACTTCAGTCTCTCGCTCGGACTGAAGGATGATAAGGAGGAGGAAGACCTCGACAGCAATGCGCCGAAACGTAATGCCCAGAGCATACACGTGACGGGCGTGAACTTCAAGGTGAACAAGCGTTTTCTGCGTAACATCGACATCTACTGCAAGCTGGAGCGTGCCGGTGTGTCACGCATGAACCGTTCGCCATTCACCAAGGAGGAGCGCATTGCCAAGGCGGTGGAGTACATCAAGTCGCACGGCATCATGCGTGTGGACGACTATGTGCGCATCACCAAGCTGCCGAAGTCAACGGCAAGCAAGGAACTGAGGGACATCAGTCGCATGGATGACTCGCCTATCAAGTCATCAGGCCGTGGCAGCTCGTTGGTGTATATGCTAAGGACCCAATAGAAAGAACATGCCTGCCGCTTGGCGCGGCTGTTTTTTTACTGAACCCGCCGCCAGGGGCGGCTAAATTACCAATCTGCGCAATCTTAAAGCCAACTTTTCTCACTGACCGCAGGGAAGTAATCTTAACAATCATATTATTTTTTTCATGTTCGCTACAATCTTGTGCCGCCAAGCGGCCAGTTAGAAAAACATGGGGAAAACAAAAGAAAACCATTTTCATGCTTTCCAAAGGAAAGTAAAACAAAAGAAAAACTGCGACCAAACCAAGAGAACACGAGATTGTTTTTTCTTGTTTTTGTTCTGTTTACTTCCCGCTGGTCAGTGAGAAAAGTTCTTCCTTGTTTTTCTAATTGGCACCTTAGTGCAAAAAATCAGATTGTTAAGATTGTAAGTAAGATTGCGTAGATTACCTCCCATTCGGTCGGTGAGAAAAGTTGCGCATTTAGCTCCCACATGGGAGCGGGGTCAGTAAAAAAAACAAAGAAGCTCCGCCGAATTGGTGGAGCTTCTTCTGTTATCGTATGATGAGTGAGTGTTATTTCTTTGTCTTGAGTGTAACGGCAGTGACTGGAGTGGCAAGTTTGCTGTTGACGCTTACCTTTATGTTGCCTGCCTTCTGCTGTGAACGTACGATGATGACGGCACGTCCCTTGTACGTTGTGACACGTGATGATGTAGTAGGCTCAATATCCTTGAAGCTTGCAGATGCTGCTGCCATGAGTGAACCAGCACCGCTTACACGAACATCGGCTGTGACATCAGCATCAGGCACTACGTTTCCATCCTTATCAATGAGTTCGAGGATGATGTAACCAAGGTCATGACCGTCGGCTGTGAGTACCTTACGCTCTGGAGTCATGCGGAAAGAGTAAGGAGCAGATGCCGTGCGGATGATGCTGCTCTCAAGTTCCTTGCCCGCTGCATCGAGAGCAACAGCCTTGAGTTCGCCTGCCTCGTATGGAAGGGTGAAGGTAGTCTTGTACTCTGTTGCGAGACTTACGTCATGCGTAGCCACGAGCTTGCCGTTGAGGTAGAGCTGTACACGAGGTGCACGGGTAAATACGTCAACGTCGATGTTCTTGCCTTCATGACCTTTCCAGTTCCAGCTTTCCCATGTTGGCCATACAGCCCATGATGTGCAGTGAATCTTGCCATAGTAGCCGTCAGGTTCACGAACACCCATGTACATGACGTGCTGCTTACCATCTATCTTTGTCGTTCCTGTCCACAGGATACTGCGGTAGTGAGATATAGGCTTGCGCCATCCTGTCATATCGACGTCGCCACAGTAGGCTCCGTGATAAGGGAAATGCTTGGCCTGATAGTGCTCAACGGCTGCCTCACCCTTGTCAGGATAGAAGAACTGACCGATACCTGACTCACCGAGGTAGTCGAGACCTGTCCAGACGATGTCGCCAATGATATATGGATAGTCGGATGTACGCTTCCAGTTGCGGAAAGCATCACGAGGATAGCTCTCTGTCTGCCACATCACACGACGTGGGTCACGCTCGTGGTCGCTGGCATGCTTATGTATCATGTAGTTGTAGCCCACGATGTCGAGTACCTCGGCATGAGGGTCGAATATTTCCCAGTCGCCAAACCAAGAACAGAGAGCCTCAGTCACAGGACGTGTCTTGTCGTGTGCAAGGATGGCAGCCTTGAGCTGGCGTGCCGTCTGCACCACCCTCAGTTCCCTGCGCTCTATGACCTCGTTGCCGATGCTCCATGAGATGACGCTCGGATGATTGCGGTCGCGAAGCACCATTGCGCTTATGTCCTCACGGTAGCATGAGTCGATGAGAGTTGAGTAGTCGAAAGGTGTCTTGCTTGAACGCCATCCGTCGAAAGCCTCATCGATGACAAGCATACCGATGCTGTCGCACGCATCGAGGAAAGCACGTGTGGATGGGTTGTGTGATGTACGGATGAGGTTGAAGCCAGCATCCTTCATCAGTCTCACCTTGCGTATCTCGGCACGGTCAAATGCCATTGCACCGAGCACTCCGTCGTCATGATGAACACACGCACCGTTGATGAGCAGCGGTTTGCCATTGAGCACAAATCCACGCTCAGCATCGTAAGTGAATGTACGTATTCCGTAGCTGACAGTCTCATGTCCAAGTGTCCTGCCACCCTCAGCGAGAGTTACCTCAGCCTTGTACAGTTCAGGAGACTCAGGACTCCAGAGACGAGGATTGGCAACATGCTTGTCTATTGCCACAGTCTTTGATGCGCCTGCAGCAAGAGTAACATCCTTGCTCTCGCCAAAGACAGAGACAGACACCGTGCGCTGCTGCTCAGACTCGTTCCTGACAGTCACGCTTGCTGAAACAACAGCACCACGACTGCTCACGTTCTTGGTAGTGACGAACACACTGTTCTCCTCTATATATACATCTTCGGTAGTCTCAAGCCACACGCTGCGATACATACCCGAACCGCTGTACCAACGACAGTTAGGCTGTTGCGAGTTATTCACCTTGACGGCAATCACGTTCTTGCCCTTAGGAGCAAGGAAACGGGTAACGTCAAGCGAGAACGGAGTATAGCCGTAGGCATGACGACCAGCAAACTGTCCGTTGACATACACCTCGCAACGCTGATACACGCCCTCGAAGTGGATACGTACCTTGCGAGCATCCTTGCCAGCAGGAGTCACGAAAGTCTTCTTGTACCATCCCGTACCACCAGGATAATAGCCGCCTTCATTACCAGTAGCACCGTCAGGTGATGGTGCATGATAGATGTCCCAGTCATGTGGGAGGTCAACAGCCTTCCACGAGATGTCAGGTGCATTAAGGTTTTTCACGTCCTTAACGTCTGTTTCGACGAACGACCAGCCTTGATTGAACAGCGTACGTGTGCTGTCCGCAAAGCCGTTCATTGACGTCATGCCCATGAGGGCAGAAATCACTAAATACTTTTTCATGTTTTAATTAAATGTATTAAATTGATTAAATGCTATATAATTTCAAAACACGCTGCCGCTTGGCGCGGCTGCACTGAAATTTTCTTTTTAAAGAACCCGCCGCCGGGGGCGGCTAAATTACCAATCTGCGCAATCTTACTTACAATCTTAACAATCTAAACATTTTTTGCACTAAGGTGCCAATTAGAAAAACAGTCAAGAAACAGAACAAAAACAAGAAAAAACTTGTTTTCTTTTGTTTTCTTTGGTTTTCCCCATGTTTTTCTAATTGGCCGCTTGGCGGCATAAACACGATAACCTTAGCGCGAAGCGCTCACCTTAACGGTCTGTGCCTTCACTCCCTTGCCACTTACCTTGACGATGGCATCGCCAGTCTTACCGTTTGACTGTATGCCGATGACGAGTTGTCCGTGGAACGCCTTCATCGTTGGACGAGTGAAGACTTCGAGCGAAGTAGCATCGCCGTTACAGATACCCTTGAATGTGGCAGCACCAGTGACGCTGACGCTAATCTGATTGTCGGCATCAGGACAGAGGTTGCCGTCCTTATCCACCACATTGACGGTGATGAAGGTCATGTCGTCGCCGTCTGCCTTGAGAGGCTTGATGGCTGCACCGAGGTCGCCAGTGAGACTTATGGCAGAAGCCTTGCCTGCCGTGCGCACCGTCTTTGTGCCCACTTGCTTACCGTCCTTGTCATACACTACCACCTTAATCTCGCCCGGCTCGTACTTCACGTTGTTCCAGCGGAGACGATAACGGTCAAGTGCTGGGTCGTTGATGTCTGAAATCTTGCCATCCTTGCCCGAACCGCTCTTGACGTCTGTGCGCTTGCTAATCTTGCCCTGCGACTTACCATTGACGAAGAGTTCGGCAGTTGGATAGTTGGTGTAGCAATATACTGGAGTCACCTCGCCCTCACGTCCAGGGAATGTCCAGTGAGGAAGGAGATGTATGGTTTCGTCCTTCGTGTTCCAACGTGAACGGTAGAGGTAATATCGGTCCTTAGGAAGTCCTGCGAGGTCGAAGATGCCGAAATAGCTTGAGCGACTTGGCCAGTACTCATCGTAAGGTGTAGGCTCACCGAGGTAGTCGAATCCCGTCCACACGAACTCACCAATGACCCAAGACTTCTCGTCCTGCAAGAGCCAGTCCTCCTCAGGGATGTTTGACCACCAACAAGCCTCCGTATCGTAGCTTGAACACTGACCATCGTCGTAAGCCTTGCCGTCGGCACGCTTAACTGGGAACTTATATACGCCACGGCTTGACACCGTGCTTGCTGTCTCTGAACCGAGCACGTAGCCCTGACCGAGATTGTCGTGAGCCTTATTATAAAGGTGGGTGCGATAGTTCATTCCCGGCACGTCAGCCACCTGTGCAAAACCAGTGTTGAGAGCATTGTCAATTCTGTCCATACCGTTAGTGATAGGACGAGTGGCATCGAACTTGCGTACCTGTTCCTGAAGATGACGAAGAATCTTTGCGCCATTCTTCATACCCTGCTCAGGAATCTCGTTGCCCACGCTCCACATCACGATGCTTGGATGCAGGCGGTTGGCACGAACAAGGTTCTCGATGTCACGGTCGCTCCACTCGTTGAAGAAACGAGCATAGCCGTTCTTGCACTTAGGATAAATCCACATATCGAAGCTCTCTGCCATGACCATCATACCGAGTGAGTCGCACACGTCCATCTGCATCTGGCTTGGCATATTGTGAGCAGTACGGATAGCATCGCATCCCATACCCTTGAGGAGGTTAATCTGACGGATGAGAGCCGCCTTGTTGACTGCTGCACCCAACATTCCGAGGTCGTGATGGAGACACACGCCCTTAATCTTGCGAGTCACGCCATTGAGCTGGAAGCCACCGTCAGCCGAACACTTGACTGTGCGGAAACCAATCTTCTTTACCTGTCTGTCAACAAGCTTATCCTTCACACCATTATTCAGACTATAGAGAGACACCGTCAAGTCGTACAACTTAGGATTCTCTGGAGTCCAAGGAGTGACCTTGTCATAAGTGCCAATATATCGTGCTGCGCCATCGTCGCCAATCGTACAGAGCACACGACTAATAGTTCCCTTATCATTTGTCAAGCCAAACTCGACAGCATATTTGGTCTTATCCACATTGATAGCATTAGCTGTCAACTCAGCCACCACCAATCCGCCACCTATCTTGAGCGTATTGACATTCACACCCCACTCGTCCAGCGCCTGCTGCTGAGTCTCGATGAGCGTGACTGGACGATAAAGTCCTGCACCAGGATACCAACGACTGCTCTCCTCCACATTCTGAAGGTGAACAGCAAGCGTGTTAGCAGAGCCATCCTTATTGATGAAAGGAGTGACATCCACGTTGAAGGCATTGTAGCCGTACTTCCATTCGCCAGCCTTCTTACCGTTGACATAGACAACAGGCTCAGCCATTGCGCCGTCAAAGTTGAGGACTGCACGCTGACAGTCCTTACCCACCGTGAACGTGGTACGGTACCATCCAGCACCAATCCAAGGCAACGAACCTGAACGTCCAGTCTTCTCCGTTGCCTCCTTTTCGCCATTCTGCACGATAGCCACAGTCTGCTTGTCTATTTCCTTGTCGAATGGTCCGCTGATAGCCCAGTCGTGTGGCACACTTACCATCTGCCACTTGCGGTCATCGTAACCCACGGTTGAAGGTGCAACAGCATCCAACTGCTCAGCACGTGAAAAAGCCCACCTGCCAAGTCGTGTCTCCTTACGCTGGGCATCAACGCTCATTGCAGCCGATGCCAAGAATGTCAAAAACGCTAATGATTTTATGTTCATAACTATTGGTTAGTTGTTGTATCGTTGACTCTACAAAAATTCACGTGAAGGATGTTTTTACCACGAATTACACGAATGGACACGAACTTCAAGTCCTCTTTTGGGTGTTATTACACTAAGACAACACGTGTTGTCTGCGAATATCACGAATGCCGTCCGGATAACTGACGGGCTAAAAAGATTCGTGTAATTCGTAATTGCACGAGCAATTCTTCGTGTAATGAAAACAGCCAAGAACTACAGATTTCGTGAAAATTAGTGTAATTCGTGGTTGAAAAAATACCTATACAAAATCTTGTAGAACCATTTGATTGAATTATTCTCTGCAAATGTAATAAAAAAAGACGACCTATGCTTTGTGTTTGGTTGATTTTGCTTAATTTTGTTCAAAAATATTCATTTATGCACTACTTAGACAAATTCAAATACTGTCCTGCATGCGGTTCGGCACACTTCAATGAGAACGACTTCAAGTCGAAGCGATGCGCCGACTGCGGATTCACCTACTACTTCAATTCGGCAGCTGCAACAGTAGCTATCATCGAGAACGAGCATGGCGAGTTCCTCGTGTGCCGTCGTGCCTGCGAGCCAGCCAAGGGCACCCTCGACCTCGTCGGCGGTTTCACCGACCCAGGCGAGACATCAGAACAAGCCATAGCACGCGAGATACTCGAAGAGACTGGTATGGATATCCATGCCCTCGACCTCACACCAGAGAATCGTCTCACCTATCTGTTCTCCATGCCGAACACATACATGTACAGCGGACTTCTCGTCCACACCACCGACGCCTTCTTCCACATCCGCATCCCTTCCACAACAAGAGTGGAAGCACACGACGATGTAGCCTCCCTCACATGGCTTCCACGTCAGGACATCCGTCTCGACCAGTTCGGTCTCGACTCCATACGCGAAGGATTCAGGAAGTGGCTGGAAGGACATTGAACTGGCACTTTTTTATTCAAACACAGAGAGCAGAGGAAGCAGAGACTTTTTCTTCTATAGTCAAAGACTCCGTGTACTCTGTGAGAAATTTAAGACTTAGAAGTTTATCCCAAACTGACACATATATATAATTTTACCACACACTATATATTTACGCAAAGGTACTAAAATTCTAACATTAACCTTTGCATTATACCCCCTTTCCAAAATATATTTTCTTATTTCCACAGCATCCTCTCGTGCCTTAGCCATTGTATCATAAGTACAGAATATTGTTATTCCCTTCAGTTTTTCCTTATCAAGATAAGACTTAACATATGGTTTCCCATTAAAATAGAGAATTTCACTATCGTCTTTAAGCTCTACAACCCTTCTCCACTCTTTCTCTTCACTCCATTTTTCTTCCTTCATTGCAAAAACTTTCGCAATAACATCACATTCCATCATAATAAACCTTACGACAAAGGCAAAAGCAAAAGAAGAAGAAATCCCAAACAATTTTTGTGAAAAAGGTATGGAATTATACACACTTTTTATTCGCTCACAATATTCATCAGCATACGCCTTCAGTTCGTCTTTTGCCACATATTCACAATCAATGAGTCCACCGGTTAGAGGGGAGACACTAAGATCTCTCAAATCGAACTCTAAACGACAATGCCCATAAACATCCAACATATGTTGGTTTACAGCACCTTCCATAAATGAAACAGAAGCAGAGTTATCATAACCACCAAAACGATGCAAGATTGAGTCTTCAGGAATAGAGCAATCTGTTTTGATTCGTTTAAGCACATACTCTCCCATCTTTATTTCCTGCTCATCATTCTTATACTTATTGGAAAAAGCCCAAAAGCATATTCCTTTACCCTCATTATCAGAAAGAATACTTTTCAAAGCCTCAACACTTGTATAATGATTCAACCTCTCTGGTATCCTTCTTTGTCTTCTTTCTTTAAGCATAAATAAATAATTTTGTCTGACGCAAAGATATTACCTTTCTTCGTTACGGCCAAATCTTTTGCGTAACATTTACACAAACAATATCAGTTTTATTGTATTTTGCGTAAAAGAGACGCAAATATCATGTCTTTAGGAAAACTTTGTTTATCTTTGCACGCATAAAAACAAGAAGAAATATGTACACGTATAAATATCCACATCCAGCAGTCACGACAGACTGCGTCGTATTCGGTTTCGATGGAAGTAATCTCAATCTGCTGTTAATCGAGAGAGGCATAGAACCTTTCAAGGGTAAATGGGCATTGCCTGGAGGTTTCATGAATATGGATGAGACAGCCGAGCAAGGTGCCATGCGTGAACTTCAGGAAGAGACAAGCATAAAGGACATATACATAGAACAGTTTCACACATTCACAAGCGTAAAACGAGACCCAAGAGAAAGAGTGCTGACAATAGCATTCCTCGCCTTCATTCGTCAGGAAAAGTACGAAGTCATAGCAGGTGACGATGCAGCAAAA
The DNA here is from genome assembly GCA_017540585.1 of Bacteroidaceae bacterium. Classification (GTDB taxonomy): domain Bacteria; phylum Bacteroidota; class Bacteroidia; order Bacteroidales; family Bacteroidaceae; genus Minthosoma. The sequence continues at coordinate 20,983 of JAFYAT010000024.1, forward strand.
GCACAGTGGTTTCCTATAGACCAACTTCCAGAACTGGCATTTGACCATAAGGACATAATCACAATGGCATTAGACAAACTTAAATGGAAGATAACATACGAACCTATTGCCTTCCGTCTTCTAAACAAGACATTCACCATGACACAGGTACAAACAATCTACGAGGTTGTACTTGGACAGACATTTGACCGACGCAATTTCCACAAGAAAATGACAGCTCTCGGCTATATCATTCCTACAGAGATGCAATCAAGAGGAAGCGGACGCCCAGGCACCCTCTTCACCTTTGACGAAGACAAATACAAAGAACAGATAGAAAACAAGAAAGTCTTCTGACACACTTATTTTAACACAGAGAGCAGAGGAAGCAGAGACTTTATATTCAAGAATAAAATAAAAACGTAATAGCCGTTCAGAACGCTTTGTTCCGAACGGCTATTACTCATTACTAATTTCTAATTACTCATTCGAAATGAATCACTTCGTCAACAAGAATCCAGTCTTCATGCCTGTGTAAGAGTTGGCAAGCTGGCTGATGGCAGATGTCTGCGCATTACCGGCGTTTGCACCACCACTAAGGACAGTAGCGAGAGAGAGGAACTTGCTTGAGTCAAATGTGAGAGCCATCTGGTTGGCTGTTACTGTCACGTAAGCCGTAAGGTTCACAAGTCCGAACTGTCCCTTAATGTTGAGTGTATTAGTTGATGGATTGAATGTATATGTTCCTGGGATTGTACGCTGACCGAAAACAATAGAACAAGTATTGTCGCTATTGAATGTAGCACGGAACACACCCTTCTTGAAACCGAACTTCTCGTAGTAAGGAGCGAGCTTAGTGACCATGTTCTGTGCAATGTAAACACCACCAGCCTGTGCAAGGAGATTCTCACTCTGGAACTGAACAGTTGGTTCTGAGTAGTTCCATGTTCCTACAATAGAATTAGTCGATGTTGCTCCACCTGTGAGGAGACCAACGATACCAGAGATGAGCGAACCATTATTAACGGCAGAAAGTACCGAATTAGCTGCAGCTGCTGTACTGTTTGTCTGTGCCTGCTGAGAAAGGAGAGCCGAAGCAACGGCAGCACCTGTCTGGAGAGCAGTATTAGTTGACTGTGATGATGTTGTTGCTCCAGTAGTGCCCTGCGTCGTTGTACCGGCAGGAGTCATACAAGAACTGAGAAGTGTGCCACATGCAAGTGCCAATGCGGCAAGCGAGTTAATTGTATTTTTCATCTGTCTTTAAGTTTGTGAGTTTATAAGTTTGTGAGTTTTTATGTTATTGAGGAGGTGGTGCGCCAAAGGCGCCAATGAGAAAAACAAAAGAAAACATAGGAAAACAAAAGAAAACATTTTTTTCTCTGAGTTCTCTGCTTTCTCTGTGTTGAAAACAAAATTTTCTTTAATTTTATAAATTTTCGTTCTTAAAACAAAAACGACCAGACATTTCCATTGCAAAGGGCAATGATGAAAGTCTGGTCGTTTACTTTATTGATTGAGTTGGCTCCCGATTTATAATAGCATAATACCTTAGAGCCTACCTTTCTTACTTAAGAAGTTCGTCGAGAGCTGACTTGAAGTCGTCATTTGGCTGCTCGCCCTCTGCCTTTGGAGCATCGTGACGTGCTGGACGATCGTTGCGGTCACGACGTGGACGACGCTCACCACCCTCTGGACGTGGACGACGCTCGCGTGCTGGACGCTCTACGTAGTCAGCTGGCTTCTCGATGAGAGCACGACGAGAAAGTTTGAACTTACCAGTCTTAGGGTCAACCTCGATGAGCTTGACCTCTACCTCGTCACCTTCCTTAAGACCTGCTTCCTCAACTGTCTCAAGACGCTTCCAGTCGATCTCTGAGATGTGGAGGAGTCCATCCTTACCAGGAAGGAACTCAACGAAGCATCCGTAAGGCATGATAGAACGAACCTTACCCTTGTATGTCTCGCCTACCTCTGGGATAGCAACGATAGCCTTAATCTTAGCCATTGCAGCATCGATGGCATCCTTGCCTGGAGCAGAAATCTGTACCTTACCTACACCGTCAACCTCTTCGATTGTGATTGTAGTCTGAGTATCCTCCTGCATCTGCTGGATAATCTTACCACCAGGACCGATGATAGCACCGATGAACTCCTTAGGTACGATGATCTGCTCGATACGTGGTACGTGTGGCTTAAGTTCTGCACGTGGCTCAGAGATAGTCTTCATCATCTCGCCCATGATGTGCTCACGACCTGCCTTAGCCTGCATGAGAGCCTTCTCAAGGATTTCGTATGAAAGACCGTCACACTTGATATCCATCTGTGTGGCAGTAAGACCATTCTTTGTACCTGTAGTCTTGAAGTC
>JAFYAT010000025.1 GCA_017540585.1 Bacteroidaceae bacterium
GCCATCCACTTATGTTTCCCTTACATTCCTGTACAAATCCGTACAGAATCGTACAGGATACTAAGAGAAACATTAGGAAGACATGAAGCCATGGTAACTAACAATAATAACAATTATTACAGACAAAATATTGACGACCTGTATGGTTATATTTTATAATCCCACGGAGGCACGGAGCACACTGAGTTTTAATAATACCAATTCTGCTGATTTATTCGAGTTCACAGAGGTCGCTTGTGCTCCATGGAGACCACGGAGGAGACCCTCTCCCTCCCTCCCCCTTTCTGGGGAGGAGAAAGAGCACTCAATCGCCAAGGTGTTGCCGGTCAATAGAGCGTGTATGCTCTGAGCACTCCTCGGAGCGAGGAAGTAACTGCCCTCACCCTTGGGGGAGACGGAGGGGGCTTCTCTGTGCCTCTGCTCTCCATGGGATAAAAAACGAGTTGCCTCTAAACGTACAGGTCGAATACAAACATACGCATCAAATGAAGTTTGTCCTTTTTGTACAAAATGGGAAGTTGGGCTTATCGTAATTCAAGCACACAAAAAAGAAGCCGTTTGACGAGATAATCAAAATTTGCTCTCGAAGAAAAAATATCTGCATCGCGATACAAAATGATTTTCTATGCTTATAAATTTCTACACATAAAAAAAAGAGCAATACATTTCCTTTTTGGTTACAGAAATGGTATAGTTGAAGTATTGACAAAGTACTGACGAAGTAGAGACTAACTATAGACTAAGTACTGACCATGAAGTTTAGGACAAAACAAGAGGGACGATATTCCTTTTGGTATAAACATGAGAGATATTTGCAAATAATTTTTTTTTACTCGCAAAAAGTTATATCTTTGCATCGGCAAGAGGCCCCACAAAGATACGGGCAATCATTCATGCTAAAAACAAACACCTGTTCGAGATAAACGTAATTGTTTTAATTCTCCCACGGAGCACACGGAGTTCACAGAGTATTGCACTTTGCCTTCTGATTTGTATAGAGTTTCGGAGGTCGCTTGTGCTCCGTGGAGTTCACAGAGCAATTCCGCCCATACGGTACAGACTACCTTCGCTCTTTTCCGAAGGCTCTCTGTGTACTCTTTGGAGCACATGCGACCTTCGTGCACTCAAGAAAAAACTCTTAAAAAGAAATCTCTGTGCACTCCGTGCGCTCCGTGGGAGATAAAAACAGCAAGCTACATGCAACAATATTTGTTCGTCTTGAATTCCTTATCCCGAACTCGCATCAAAAAGGACAAATAACGATTATGAAGATACACTTCACCATAGAATACATAACGAACTGGGGAGAGGAACTCCGCATACAGTTGGCACAGATTGCGGCAAACGGTAAAAGGACACAGATGAAGGAGTGTCAGATGGAGACGTTTGACGGAAGGATGTGGGAAAGCGAGATTGCCATTTCGCCAGCCAATACCATGTGCATAGAGTACAGGTATGCCTTGTACCGAAACAACAACCTCGTGTGGACGGAATGGGAGGTTGCGCCTCACAGGGTTGAGGTGAGCAAGAACTTTGACAGCTATACGATAAATGACTACTGGAGGCCAATACCAGAGGATCTGCCGCTGTTCTCGTCTGCATACACGGAGTGTATAGGAAAGCATGAGGAGACGGAGAAGGCAGAGAAAACATTCAGGGAGACTCTTCAACTGAGGGTTGTGGAGCCTCGTCTGAGAAAGGGCGAGTACCTTGCCGTATGCGGAAGTATTCCACAGTTGGGGTCATGGCAGAAGCCTCTGAGGATGAGGTGTGCAGGACTTCAGGAGTGGATGATAGACATAGATGCTTCAATCCTGTACAACCAGTTGGAGTACAAATATGTAATCGTGGATGAAGACAACAACATCACCCGTTGGGAAGAAGGACCGAACAGGAAGATTCGCAGTACAAAGTTAATAGACAGGCAGATATGGATAAAGACTGAGCGCAGACCTGACTTCAACATTACAAGATGGAAGGCGGCAGGAATAGTCATCCCAGTATTCTCCCTTCGTTCAAAGAAGAGTTACGGAATAGGTGACTTCGGCGACCTAAAAGCTTTCATCGGTTGGGCTTCGTCGGTCAAGATGCACGCCGTACAGATATTGCCAATCAACGACACGACGATGACAGGCAAATGGACGGACTCATATCCTTATAACGCCATAAGCACATACGCCCTCCACCCTATCTACTGCAACCTCAACGCCTTGCCAAAGCTTGCAGACAAGATGAAGATGGAGAAATTCATGATGAAGCAAGAGAAGCTCAACAATCTTGAACAGATTGACTACGAGAAGGCTTTTGCTCTCAAGATGGAGTATCTGCGACTTATCTTCAAGCAGGAAGGCAAGAAGACGCTGGAGTCGGAAGCCTTCAAGAAGTATTATGCAGCCAACGAGGACTGGCTCATTCCTTATGCCACGTTCAGCTATCTCAGAGACACATACGGAACAGCAGAGTTTGACAAGTGGCCTAAGTACAGCAAATACAACAAGAAAGAGATAAGCAAACTTTGTATGCCTGCAAATGAGGCATACGAGGGATGCGCCCTATACATGTACATTCAGTATATCCTTCATGTTCAGCTTACTGACGTGAGGAACGAGGCACGAAGGAAGGGTATCATAATAAAGGGAGACATCCCTATAGGCATAAGCCGTAACAGCGTGGAGGCATGGGCAGAGCCACATCTCTTCAACCTTGACAGTCAGGCTGGTGCCCCACCAGATGACTTCTCCGTAAATGGTCAGAACTGGGGATTCCCGACCTACAACTGGGACGAGATGGCAAAGGACGGCTACAATTGGTGGGTACGCCGATTCACGAAGATGGCAGAGTACTTTGACGCCTACCGTATAGACCATGTACTCGGATTCTTCCGCATCTGGGAGATTCCTATGCACAGCGTCCACGGACTTCTTGGACACTTCTCCCCTGCCCTCCCTATGAGCGCGACGGAGATAGAGGGTTACGGCATCAAATTCCGCCAGGAAATGATGACACGTCCTTACATTACGGACGAGTCACTCGAGACAATCTTCGGCTACAGAAAGGAACTCGTGGCAACAATATACCTCAACTCACGACCTGACGGAAGGTACGACCTCAAGGAAGAATACGACACCCAGAGGAAGATACAAGCCGCCTTCAATGACAAGACAGACGAGGAGAGCATAGCCATAAGGGACGGACTCTATGCGCTGGCAAGTTGCGTACTCTTTGTACCCGACAACAGATACCAGGGACTCTATCATCCACGCATATCTGCCCAGAGCGACTTCACATACAAGGCTTTGCCAAAGCATGAGCAGGAGGCATTCGACAAACTGTACAACGACTATTTCTACAAGCGTCACAACGACTTCTGGTATAATGAGGCGATGGAGAAACTGCCAATCCTCACACAATCAACGAGGATGCTCACATGTGCCGAAGACCTCGGAATGGTGCCTGACTGTGTGCCATGGGTAATGGACAACCTACGCATACTAAGTCTTGAGATACAGACGATGCCAAAGGCTATGGGCTTGGAGTTCGGATTGCTTCACGACAATCCTTACCGCTCTGTTGCGACAATATCCACACACGACATGCCGCCTCTCCGCCTATGGTGGAAAGAAGATGCAGCAAGGGCACAGAGATTCTACAACAACGCCTTGCAGAAGGATGGTCCTGCTCCAAAGGATGCACCCGGCTGGCTGTGCGAGGACATCGTGGTTCGCCACCTCTTCTCCCCATCAGTCCTATGTCTGCTGTCCTATCAGGACTGGCTCTCGATAGACGACAATCTCCGTCACAAGAATCCTGAGGACGAGCGCATCAACATACCTGCCAACCCACGCCACTACTGGCGATACAGGATGCACCTCAACATAGAGGACCTACAAAATGCCAAGGCGTTCAACGAGAAGGTAAGGGCACTCATAGAGAACTCGGGAAGAGAGTAAGCAGCCCCCTAACCCCGAACTTAGCGTAGCGGTCTCACTGACCGAAGGGAAGTAACGGGGCAGCCATCCGGAGAAATCGCTATAGAACAGCTAGGCAAGCTAGAACAACTATAAAAAAATTAACAAGAGATTGTGGATAAGCCAAAGAGGAGCAAACGAAAATTCATGGTGGTGTTCGGAGTCACCATGATTCTGCTTGCGATAATAAGACATACATTCGCCATAGACACCACAAGGCACAAGGAACATACCAACGAGCTTGCCGAAGGACAATATGACAGAGACGAGACGACGGCGTTCGACGATGAGCTGAACCCGCTTGACACAATAGGGATAACACCAGAAGAGGCAAACCGTCTGAAGTTCGACGTAACGGAATGTTACGACTTCACGAACGACACGCTGAACAGGCCTCACAGGATAAAGGGAGTATGGAGCTTTGACAAGTGTTTCCACGACCTGAACGACGTGCAGCTCTTGGCGGCACAAGCCAATGGCATCCCCCCTGTGGCTAACATGGAAGAAGCCAAGGGATATATTGCCGCTCACAAGTTGGTGGACATCAGTCATTCACCATATTACGTGGTGGACGGTCTTACCCACTCCATGCCGTACCTCGTTCCCAAGGCTCAGCAACTTGTGAACACCATCTGCCTCAACTTCATAGACTCTCTACAGATGAAAGGTATAATGCCACACCTACCTGTCATCACATCCGTACTGAGGACTACGGACGACGTGAGAAAACTACAGAAGGGCAACGGAAACGCCACAACAAACTCGTGCCATTGCTACGGCACGACCGTGGACATCTCGTACAACAGATTCATGCCAATCACAGGCAAGCACACGTCATCCATGCCACTCACTCGCATGGATTATGACATGAAACAGGTGTTGAGCGAAGTCCTCTACGACCTGAGGGAACAAGAGAAGTGTTACGTAAAATACGAATTAAAACAAGGATGCTATCACCTGACAGTAAGATAAAAAGACCCTCTCCCCAACCCTCTTCAACCTCCGTCGAGCAGGGGACTGCTCTCCCCTCATTTCGGGACAGAGAGACATTTAGTCTCTCTTCTACGCCCTCATTCGCCTCTATGGGGAGGGAGGCAATACCGTCAGTTTAATCGACAAACAAATGAACGAATATATTCATTTCCTGCCAAAGGAAACAGACAACATACCATCGCCCGAGAAGTTTACTTTTCCATTCTGCTACGAGCCACACCCTCTTTGCGTGGCTGCCGTGGAACAGATAAAAGACGATATAAGGCAACGATTCACATCACTCCAGACATCAGGCAAAATGTTTGGAGTGCTTGTTGTACAGACACCTTACGGCAGGGGATTCCTATGCGCATTCTCAGGCATTTTGGAGGGCAGCTACCACCACGACGGATTCGTACCTCCCGTACTCGACATACGTCAGCCAGAAGGATACTTTGCGAAGGAAGAAAGACTCATTTCTGATATAAACGCAAAGATAGCAAGTCTTGACATGACAAGGGATGCCGAAGAGATAGAAGCCCTCAAGACAGAGCGCAAACAAAGGTCCCTTGCCTTGCAGACATGGCTCTTTCTCAATTACGAGATGTTGAACATCAAGGGTGAGAAGAAACATCTTTTGGAAATATTCAAGGATTATAAGGCACCACTTACCGTGGAGCAATACAAGCAGAAGGCAAAGCCCACAATAGGCGTACCTCCCGCAGGTTCGGGCGAATGTTGTGCGCCAAAGATGCTACAGTATGCATTCAAGGAGAACTGGAAGCCTCTCTGCATGGCAGAATTCTGGATGGGTGCCTCGCCAAAGGATGAGTTAAGGACAGAAGGACACTACTACCCTTCGTGCAACAGCAAGTGTAAGCCTATCCTCAGTCACATGCTCGTGGGACTTGACGTGGAGGAGAATCCCATGATTGCGCGTAACCGTAAGGTGGCAAATGAGATGAAGGTGCTCTACAGGGACGAGGACATTGCGGTCATCTGTAAGCCTTCGGGTATGCTCAGCGTACCTGGCAAGGAGGACGATCTGCCATCGGTAGAAGGCACATGCCGCGATATGTTCCCAAACGCCACAGGAGCCATGATTGTCCATAGACTTGACATGGACACATCTGGAGTGATGGTTATTGCACTCAACAAAGATGCGCACAAGAACCTTCAGGAGCAATTCATCAAGCATACTGCACGCAAGAAATATATTGCGATAATAGAGGATAAGGAGTCGCTGGCTTCCCTGCCCAAGGAAGGCGAGATTTCTCTTCCGCTATGTGGCAACCCATTTGACCGCCCACGACAGATGGTAAGCTACGAGCATGGCAAGAAGGCACATACTATATACAAGATAGGAGAAAAGACGGACAAGGGTATCAAGGTGGAGCTATGTCCTCTCACAGGTCGTACACACCAGCTAAGGGTTCATTGCGCACATCCAGACGGCTTAGGCTGCCCAATCGTTGGCGACAATCTCTATGGTCACACCTCCGACCGTCTATACCTACATGCCGAGGGGCTCACATTCCGCCACCCAAAGACAGGAGAACAGATGGAATTTGATGAGGTGAGTTTTTAAGTTATTCTTGAGTTTTTAAGTTTGTAGGTTCTTAAGTTTTTTAGTTTTCACGGAATATGTAGCCGCAAGAACATAAAAACTTAAGAACCTACATCATTCAGGGTAAAGCCATTCAGCGCTTTACCCAGTTCTCTATAACAATATTAGGAATTCTGCCTAAGTGTTTGACATTTTCAGTTACAAGAATAAGGCTATTATAAACGGCAGAAGAACCGATAAGAACATCAAAGTCATCTATTCTTTCGCCTTTTAATTCAAGGTATGCTTTGTTTTCTCCAAAGAGTTGCAGGCAATCACGAACAGGAAGTACCCTAAAGAGCTGTTCAATAATCAACACCTCTTTTCGTTTCTCCTCATAGTTACCACTTTTTGAGGCTCCATAATATAATTCAGCAAGAGTAATTTCCGATATATAAAATGTTGCACCTTTTAAGGAGCTAAGTCTCTGAGCCAAATTATATTTTTTCTTGAGTAGATAGATACAAATATTAGTATCCAACAGATATGATTTAATCATATTCCCATGATTTTCCTGGTTTCTCCCTGTGTTCGGGAAGAGTATATTTCTTTTATCTCTTCCTCCGCAGTCTTTCCATCATCAGCCCATGCTGACATAGAATCAAAGACCTTTTCATATGAAAAGTCCTCTTTTGGAGCATTTTTTTCTGACAAGAGCAAAATCATTAGATTATTTTTTACTTCCTGTTCTTCATCTTTTAGATGAAGTGTATCATACAAGTAATGAGCTCTTCTTATTGCATTATTCATACCCATCTGTTTTTGATTACGATGCAAAAGTAAATATTATTTCATGAACTACCAAGAAAACCTTGTCCTTATCCTCTGTTTTCTTTATGTTTAATGTAGAATTGCCGTTTTAATGTTCTTGCTATTACATATTCCGTGAAAACTAAAAAACTCAAGAACCCCAAAACTTAAGAACTTAAAAACAAAAAAAGAGACCAACAAATGTTGATCTCTTTTTTGGAGGTGCCTACCCGATTCGAACGGGTGTAAACGGTTTTGCAGACCGGTGACTAAGCCACTCATCCAAGGCACCATTTGATGTTTGCAAGTGAGTTTGTTTCTCGTTTGCGGGTGCAAAGGTAGATATATTTTTCATACCGACAAAGGTTTTGTCGATTTTTTTTCAAAAAAAAAGTTTTTTTCTGCATTTTCCTTGCATGAGAACCTTTTCAAACCTACTTTTGCAAGAGAAAACAGGTTAAATTCAGAATTAAAAAATCAAAATTCAGAATTTATATTGAGGGCAGAGTCTTTACATAGGATTGTATTACTCACGTCTCATTACTCATTTCTCATTAGAATATAATCATGATTGAACATAAGGTTAAAGAATATATAAAGGAACATTCCATGCTCAAGGATGGCGACAAAGTGGTCGTGACCCTGAGCGGAGGGGCAGATTCTGTATCGCTCCTGCTTATCCTTCATGCACTCGGATATGAGTGCCACGCCGCCCATTGCAATTTTCACCTCAGGGGCGAGGAGAGCATGAGGGACGAGAGGTTTGCCGCTTCATTATGCAAGGAGCTTGGAGTTCCGTTCCACAAGACTGATTTCGACACGGAGGCTTATTCTAAGGAGAAGGGCATCAGCATCGAGATGGCGGCAAGGGAACTGCGCTACGACTATTTCCGCAAGCTCAAGGATGAGGTGGGTGCCAAGGCGATTGCCGTAGGACATCACAGGGATGATAATATCGAGACGCTTTTCCTAAATCTCGTGAGAGGAACAGGTATTCAGGGACTTTGCGGCATTCAACCTGTAAATGGGGACATCATACGTCCACTTCTTTGCGTGAGCCGTGAGGAGATACTCGACTATCTCGCAACGAAAGGACAGACATACGTAACGGACAGCACGAACCTTGAGGATGTCTATAGCCGCAACAAGATAAGACTTAACGTCCTTCCTGAACTCCAACAGATAAACCAAGGGGCGATGGAGAACATAAGGGCGACCATCAACAATCTCAACGAGGTAAGGAAGATTTACGAGACGACAATAAAGGCGGATATTGAGCGATGCAAGACAAAGGAGACGGACGCATACAATATCAAGGAGTTATTCAAGTGCATCTCCCCTACTTCCGTTCTTCATGAAATCATTTATCCGCTCGGCTTCAACAAGGCGCAAGAAGCTGATATTCTTAACGCAGCAAGGCAGGAAGAGACGGGCAAGATGTTCTATTCCGCAAGCCACATAATCACGATTGACCGCGGAAGGATTGTTATTTCTGCCAAGGGCAAGGAACGGAGATTTCCTGTGAGTCTCAACGACTTCAAGGAGATAGAATGCCGCCACATGAATATAGACGAGTGTGTGATTATCAAGGATAAAGCATACGCCTTTATTGATGCGGACAAAGTGAAGGGCGAGTTGATTGTTCGTCCTTGCAAGACGGGAGACGCGTTCACGCCTTTCGGTATGAACGGTCGTAAACTCCTGAGCGACTACATGACCGACCGCAAATTCAACCGTCTCCAGAAGATGAGCCAACTCGTCCTCTGCGACGCAGATGGCGAGATAGTATGGCTCATCGGCGAAAGGGCTTCTGACAAATACAGGATTGACGAGAACACGAAGAAGGTGATAAGGCTGAAAAGCACCATCTGAAGCCCCCTCCTAACCTCACCCAAAGGGGAGGAACTGCCATCCGGGACACATAAATGACACTTTGACAAGAATCGATGCAGAAATCGTTACAAAGTGCCCATTTTAGAGTATGAAAGAAGTAGAGACAAAGTAGGGACTTATTAGGGACTCATTAGGGAGGTACATGAGACTTAGCAAAATGAAAGCGGACGAGGCGAATACGTGACAAAATGATTTTTCAGGTGCGACACATTCATTTTCAGGAGTCTTTCAAGGAGATGTGGTCATGACGCAGAACTCAAATGCAGAGAAAAGCATGCAGATACGACACAAACGACCACGATTTGACGCGTTTCACCTAAATAAAAGAAAATTATTCGCACAACAGGTTGAGAAATATATTTTTTTATAGTATCTTTGCCAACGAATATGAAAAAAGAAACATCATCACCAGTATATCAGCACGAGATAATCGAGTTTGTCACAGTTGCTGTGCAATACTGCGCCTTCCTGGAACAAGCAGAAAGCAAGGGACGCGAGGAATTTGTAGATACAATCCTGAAGGTCCTTCCATTGTTGTATCTGAAAGGTGCACTCTTGCCAAAGTACGAGTTGTTCTCCGAAGAGGAGCCAGAGGACTTCGTGACAGAAGAGAACTACGAGATAATCAGGAATAACATAGCATTTGTTCTTGGGGACAAAGATGACTACCTCGATGTCTTCATGGAAGACATGAAATACAGCGAGACACCTATCCTCACGACAATAAGTGAGAATCTGGCTGACATCTATCAGGACCTCAAGAACTTTGCATGTGCCTACAAGGACGGTAACGAGGACTGCATGATGAACGCCATTGCCGTATGCAAGGACAATTTCATCCATTACTGGGGACAGAAACTCACCAACGTGATGCGTGCCCTGCACGATGTCCGTTACTCGTCGCAGGAAGATGACCTGCAATACGAAGAATAAAAAGAGAATCCTTTTCAAAAATGGTTACTATTCACGATAAATACGATAAGAAAGAAATACAGAAACTGCCACGCGCTCTGTTCGATGGGAAGATTGTCACAATCATCTCGGAACAAGAGGCAGAGAAAGCCGTTGACTTTCTTATGAAGCAGCAGATACTCGGATTCGACACCGAGACACGCCCCTGTTTCAAGAAAGGGCACACCAACCTCGTAGCTTTGCTGCAGGTTTCGACACATGACATCTGTTTCCTGTTCAGACTTAACAGGATAGGACTTCCCGACTGTCTCAAGAGACTCCTTGAGGACTGTTCGATAACAAAGGTAGGATTGTCCCTTCAGGACGACCTCCGAGTGCTCAGCCACAGGTCAGAGTTCACTCCGGGCACATTCATCGAGTTGCAGAAGGAGGTAAGAGACCTCGGAATAGAGGACATGAGTCTCCAGAAGATTTTCGCCAACCTCTTTGGCGAGAAGATTGCCAAGAACCAGCAACTCTCCAACTGGGAAGCCGAAAGCCTCACAGAAGCCCAGCAGCTCTATGCTGCCACAGACGCATGGGCATGCATCCGCATCCACGAGGAGATAAAGCGTCTCAAGGCAACAGGCGACTATGCACTCGCAAAGACGCCTGCAATCGAAATGGAGCCAAAGGCAAAGGCTGCGGGCGAATGATTCTTCAAGGACGAAAAATTATTCATCCTTAACCTTCGCTCAAAAAAGGGAACACAAAAGGATTCAACATACATATTATTTATGAAGCAAATATATCTCAAGAGAGGGAAAGACGAATCACTCCGCAGATTCCATCCTTGGATATTCAGCGGAGCAATACATCACATGTCAGAGCAGCCAGAAGAAGGCGAGACAGTTGAGGTATTCACATCCGAAAACGAATACATCGCCACAGGACACTTCCAGATAGGAAGCATAATGGTGCGAGTCCTCTCATTTGAAAACGAAACGATAGATCAGAAATTCTACGAGCACAGACTTGCCGTTGCACTCGATGTCCGCCGTTGCATAGGAGTGGCAGGACGAGAAGACAACACAACCTACCGCCTTGTTCACGGCGAGGGAGACAACCTCCCGGGACTCGTAATCGACGTGTATGGCAAGACAGCCGTAATGCAGGCACACTCCGTAGGAATGCACGTTGACAGGATGACAATAGCCGAGGCACTCAAGAACGTGATGAAGGGCGAGATAGAGAACATCTACTACAAGTCGGAGACAACCCTTCCGTTCAAGGCTGACCTCAATCAGGAAAACGGATTCCTGCTCGGCGGATGTGCCGACGACATAGCCATAGAGAACGGGCTCAAGTTCCATGTTGACTGGCTCAGAGGACAGAAGACAGGCTTCTTCGTTGACCAGCGCAACAACCGCAGCCTTCTCGAACACTACTCCAAGGGAAGAAAAGTTCTGAACATGTTCTGTTATACTGGTGGATTCTCATTCTATGCGATGCGCGGCGGCGCAGAGCTTGTCCACTCAGTTGACTCTTCGCAAAAAGCAATCGACCTTACCAATGCCAATGTAGAACTCAATTTCCCAGGAGACACAAGACACAAAGCCTTTGCAGAGGACGCATTCAAGTTTCTCGACCAGATGGAGACACCATACGACCTCATTATCCTTGACCCACCAGCATTCGCTAAACACAAGGATGCTCTCCGAAATGCCCTGAAGGGCTACACAAGGCTTAACAAGAAGGCCTTTGAGAAGATTACGCCAGGAGGAATAGTCTTTACGTTCAGTTGCTCACAGGCAGTTGACAAGGACCATTTCCGCACAGCCGTGTTCTCAGCAGCCGCAGCAGCAGGACGAAAAGTCAGAATTCTTCATCAATTACATCAACCTGCTGACCACCCTATCAACATTTACCATCCAGAGGGTGAGTACTTAAAAGGCCTTGTTTTATACGTAGAGTAATATCATATTTACATATTAGAAGTTCAAATACGCATCAAAATGTTAAAAAACATTTAAGATGCGTATTTTTTTTGCTTAAAGACTTGTTCAGTTAGCAAAAACCCCGTACATTTGCAACGTGTTTTTCATGGTATTAGATTTATTTTAAGGTTAGTAAAGATTGCTTGTCGTGATGATAAGCAATTTTTTTTACGCTTTGCTAAGTTTCTTAGCAAAGCGTAATTTGTTTAAACACTTCCTTCACCTCAAAACACGGGATAATATTTCTTTATTTAAGAAGAAAAGCTTATCTTTGCAAAGATATTAAGAGCAATCAAAAAAAAATACACGAAACCATAAAATGACACCAGATATAAATTTGAGTAAAAATATCATCCTCGTAGATGCTTCCTACATAGACAAAGTAGCATTTGACCTCACGGTCAACTTTGAGCGCATGCTCATGCGACGCATACCGAAGGCAGACCTTGCCCATTGGCTTGACTGCGTGGCACTCGACGGAGGACTTACTACGGGTGATAACGAGATACAGGTAATATTCATCCACGACAAGACATCAAAGGCTCTTGACAACTTTGCTCCAGCAACATTCGAGACGGAGATTCACGGCAAAGCATTCAAGGACAACCTTGGCGAGTTCTCCATGCTTGCCTACCCCGTGGAGAAGAGCATCACGACAAAGGAGTTTTTCTTCCTCGATACCCTTACCGTCCTCCTCGACAGCGAGAAGGTAGAGAAGGTAATGGTCATAGCAGATATGGAGGAATATGGCTCTGCAGTACGAAACGAACTCAAGAAGAACAAGGACAAGAGCGTAACCCTCTTTGCCATGGAGCCTCAGATGGGCACAGGATTCAGCCAGCAGATACTCGGCTACTCCATCATGAGTGCACTCGGAATAAGAGGGGATGAGTTAAGATAAGTTTTAAGTTTTTAAGTTCGTAAGTTTTTAAGTTTTTTAGTTTTCACGGAAGGGGGAATAAAAGCATTAGGTTTTTCCATCCGCTATAACTAAAAAACTTACAAACCCAAAAACTCACAAACTTAAGAACTTACAAACCTAAAAACTCACGAACTTAAAAACTTAAGACACAAAACAACACGAAATGGAGACATTCATGCACATTACGGAACAGATTAGCAATATCGTGTGGGGATGGCCGATGATAATTCTTCTTCTCGGCACTCACATCTTCCTTACGATAAGGCTTAAGTTTCCACAAAGAAAACTCTTTACGGCAATCAAGCTATCCGTAACCAAAGACAAAGGCTCAGAGGGCGACGTGAGCCAGTTTGCCGCACTCGCCACTTCACTTGCCGCAACAATAGGAACGGGCAACATCATCGGAGTGGCAACCGCCGTAAGCCTTGGAGGTCCAGGAGCCGTACTATGGTGCTGGCTGACGGGAGTGTTCGGAATAGCAACGAAATATAGCGAAGGACTCCTTGCCGTCAAATATCGCGAGGTCACATCCGACGGCAGAATAATAGGCGGTCCAATGAATGCGCTGGCAAAAGGCCTCGGCATGAAATGGCTCGGGGCACTCTTCTGCATATTCACAGCCATAGCAGCATTCGGAATTGGCAATACCGTTCAGGCAAATGCCATAAGCGAGAACATGAGTATTGTCTGTATCGACTATTTCAATCCAGAAAACACAAAGATGTTCTGTGGATTCTTCCTTGCTGCAATAGTCGGATTCGTCATAATTGGCGGAGTAAAGAACATAGCCAACTGGTGTACGGCACTCGTTCCGCTCATGGCACTCCTCTACGTCCTCGGATGCGTCTATATCCTTTGCATAAACCACAACTATATCGGTCAAGCCGTAACACTCATCTTCCACGAGGCATTCTCTCTTAAAGCCGTAGGCGGAGGAACAGCAGGAACGGTACTCATGATTGCCGCAAGATACGGAATTGCGCGAGGACTCTTCTCCAACGAGTCAGGTATGGGTTCAGCACCAATTGTTGCGGCAGCAGCAAAGACACGCAATCCTGTACGTCAGGCACTCGTATCAAGTACGGGAACATTCTGGGACACAGTCGTGATTTGTGCCATAACAGGTCTTGTTGTCACAACAAGCATAATAGCATTCCCTGACATCAGCCGTGAAGACGGAGGAATGCTCACACGCAATGCCTTTGCCACGATACCATACGTAGGCACACCAATCCTCACGTTCGGTATCATAACATTCTCGTTCAGCACCATCCTCGGATGGAGTTACTATGGCGAACGCGCAATGGAATATCTCTACGGCAAAGGTTCTATCGTTTTCTACAGAGTAGTATATATACTTCTCGTCTTTGCAGGTTCAACCATGAGTCTTACGCTCGTATGGAACCTTGCAGACATCATGAATGCCTTCATGGCGATACCAAACCTCGTATCGCTCATCATGCTTTCGGGAGTTGTTGCCAGGGACACCCAGCACTACCTTTGGGACGGCAATCTGGACGAGGAGAATTGATAATTATAATCTATAGTCTCGTATGATTCAAGATCTTTGCATAATAATGCTGACAGCAGGCATCACAAGCTTGCTCTTTAAGGTATTCAAGCAGCCAGTCGTGCTTGGATATATTGTCGCAGGTATGCTCGTAGGCCCTCACATGCTCGGAGAATCATGGATTTCAAATGCAGAGAGCGTGGACACATGGGGCAACATCGGCGTACTATTCCTGCTGTTCTCCCTTGGTCTTGAATTCAGCGTAAAGAAACTCATTCAGGTAGGAAGTACAGCCGTCATAGGTGCATGCGTAATAGTCGCAGGAATGATGACTATGGGATTCCTTGCAGGTATTCTCATGGGATGGGACAGGATGAGTTCTCTTTTCCTTGGCGGAATGCTATGTATGTCGAGTACGACCATTGTCTTCAAGGCTATTGACGACGCAGGCTTGCGAAACCACAAATTCGCTAAAGTGTGCTTCGGCATCCTCGTGGTAGAAGACCTCTTTGCCGTTGTGCTTATGGTACTCCTTTCTTCACTTGGCGTAAAGAACCAGTTTGAGGGGCAGGAGATGCTCCTACAGATAAGCAAGCTCATATTCTACTTGTTCGCTTGGTTCGTGACAGGAATATACATTCTGCCATCCTTCCTACGCCATTTCCGCCCTCTGCTCAACGACGAGACACTCACCATCCTTTCCATAGGACTTTGCCTCGGCATGGTACTCTTTGCCGTGTCAGCAGGATTCAGCGCAGCGCTCGGAGCATTCGTGATGGGTTCAATCCTTGCCGAGACAATCGAAGCCGAACGCATAGAACATCTTGTCACACCAGTCAAGAACATATTCGGAAGCATCTTCTTCGTGTCCGTAGGTATGATGATTGACCCAGCATTACTCCTCAAATACTGGATGCCAATAACCATCATTTCCACAATCGTGATATGCGGACAGATTGTGTTCGGAAGCCTCGGAACGCTCCTATCAGGACAGTCACTCAGAGTATCCTTGCAAACAGGATTCTCACTCGTACAGATTGGAGAGTTTGCATTCATTATAGCAGCACTCGGTCAGGAACTTGGAGTTACGGATCCAAGCCTCTACCCTATCGTAGTAGCAGTTTCCGTACTCACCACATTCCTCACGCCATACATCATGAACTTGACTTATCCTACGCTCGACTTCTTCAACAAACATCTGAGCAACGACGCCAAGCAACATCTTGAGGCACGTCAGACAAAACGCAAGAAACTCGGATTGTCAGAAAAAATTATTAGATGTCTGGAAAATATATGGCTACGACTTTCACGCCTTACATTAGTAAGACATGTTGCCAACCATTTTACGGAAAACCTTTTTGCACGTGAGAATCTTGCCGAGGCACGAAGGGCAATAAAGAGCATGGACAAGGAGACACTACTCTCCATGGATATTCATATCTCTGAGTTCGACGTACCTGAGACTTCCACATTCTGCGGAAAGAGACTTCGAGAACTCAACATACGCAAACAGGCAGGAGTAAACGTCGTGAGTATCGTGCGAGGCAACATAAACATCCTTATTCCTGGAGGCGAACGTCACGTCTATCCTCATGACAGACTTGTAGTAGCAGGAACCGACCAAGAGATGGACAGATTCTCAAAGCTCATAGAGAGCAGCATAAAGCCACAAGAAAAGACAAATGCTTCTATCTCACTTGAGAATATCTTCATACACGAAGGCTCACCACTCATAGGTAAGAGCATCATGGAATCAGGCATACGTGAACAAGCATCCTGTATCGTCATGGGTATCATACGCCCTAACCAAGGCGCATTCATGAACCCTGACCCAGCCATGACATTCCAGGCAGAGGACTATGCCATCGTGGCAGGAGCCAAGTCCAAGATTGAATTATTCAAGGAACAACATAACAGGTAAGAATATGTCAGCCAATATCTACACCATAGGACTCGGGCACAAAGACCCCTCAACGGTCGCACGCCTTCTTCATTCCGCAGGAGTGAACTGTGTGGTAGATATCGTAGCAAAAAGGGCACAAGGCATGGCAGGTGACATTTCACATGACATTATCATTGACACTCTTACCGAAGAAGGAATAACACACATTTCATTCTTTGACGAATTCGGATTCGTTCCGTCTGAGGCACAAAACAAATATGGCAAACCCGTATATTCAAAGGTCATAAAGCAAAACAAATTCCTCAATGGTGTAGAAAGACTCAAGAATGGCTTAGCAAAAGGCTATACGATAGCCATAATGGACTCCGACGATTACGTTTACAACAGCAAGCGTCACAACATCATCGGCAAATACCTTGAGAGTAGTGGCATAAAGGTCTTCCATATTGAGAATGACGGTACATTATATTCTTTTGAGAAGATAAACAATATTATTGCTCGCAAGACAGAAATATATCATAAGAAGAAAGCCGATGCCATAGAACTTGGAAAAAATGGTGAAGAAATAGCAGCCTTACACCTCATGCGCATGGGACATACAATCCTCGACCACAACTGGAACCTTCATCATGGATGCGAACTTGACCTTGTGACACGCAAGGACGGAGTGTTATACTTCGTGGAGGTAAAGACACGACGTTCTATAGAACGTGGTTCTCCACACCTTGCCATAGACAAAAACAAACTCCACAACATCATTACGGCATTAAGGGAATACAGATACAAATATTGTCTTCAAGATTATCCGTATCAGATCATGAGTATTGCCATAGTATATAGAAGCGAAGATGATTATGACATAGATTTCTTCAAATGGGGAGACGTGTATGTTCCTGATATTCGCAGTCAAAACAAAAACAAATAGGAAACTAAACAAGTAATGGAAAATAAGATACAGAAACTCTTCAACAAAGGTTGCGTAGATTACCAGCTTCTCGAAGATGGCGACAAGATTCTTATTGCCCTTTCAGGAGGTAAGGATTCACTCGAATTGGCACGCCTCCTCGCAAAGCGTTCCCGTATCTTCAAGCCAAGCATACAGGTAGAAGCCGCTCACATCATCATGGACAATATACCTTACGAGACAGAAAGAACATACCTCCAACAGTTCTGCGATGACCTCGGAATAAGGTTGCATATTCTCCACTCGTCATTTGACGAGAGTACGGACAGACGAAAGACAAGGTGTTTCCTCTGTTCTTGGAACAGGCGCAAGACCCTATTCGAGTTTGCCACACAAAATGGATTCAACAAGGTTGCCCTTGGGCACCACATGGACGACATCCTCATCACCATGCTCATGAACCTCACATTTGAGGGACGCATAGAGACCATGCAACCTAAACTCAGGATGGAACACTACCCTATCCAAATTATACGTCCATTATGCCTCGTACATGAGAGTATGATAAGACAAGTGGCAAAAGACCTCGGCTTTGAAAAACAGAAAACACTCTGTCCATACGAGGAAGTGACCAATAGAGCAACTATGGCAGACATTTTTCATAAGTTGGAAGAAATCAATCCAGAAACAAGATACAGTATGTGGAATGCAATGCACTTTTGACACATAACCATTACTTTTTAGGAATAAAATATAACAAAACAGCCTGTAAAATGCATTTTTCAAAAGCGAAGCCCTATATTTTGTAAAAGAATTGCATATCTTTGCAAAGTTTTATGACAGACAAAAGAGCATGTATCATGTCATAAATCAATAAATACATGAGATTTTCCAACAAAGAAAGATAAATCGCATACGAAAGATAAAGTGGATTTATTCCTAAATAATATAAATGATAGTAATAACAAAAAAATATTCGATAAAAATGAACAGAATCAAAGCATTATTTAGCATTATCCTTATTGCTATTTTAGGAACTATAGCTGCATCATGCGGTAGCGGTAATGGTGACGAACCTATTACAGGTGTTACACTTGCTGGTTCATGGGTAACTGACCAAAAGGTGACAAGTGAATACAAATTCCAATACGGAGGCGAAGAACGTACAATTACTTCAACGAAAACATACGTAAAATTCGAGCCTATAAACAAGTTTACTCCACAAGGAGAGGGTAAAATCGTATATAGGTTCTTACATGGACCTGTAGAATTCAGATATGTAACTTTCCATTGGGTACTTGACAAGTCTGACATCAATAACATCAAGACAATCGCAACTATTGATGGAACAGATAAAGTCATAACTCTTTACAGGACAAAAATCTCTGAGCAACAGCTCTCTTTTGCTATGGAGAATGACCCAACAGATGAGATTCCATACGAAAGAAATTACGAACTCGATTGGGCTATCTTTAACCAAAAGGGTGAAGAATTTTTTATCGAAAGAGATAAATGGGAAGAAGATTATGCAAACTACCTCAAGATGGAGGAGATGTTTGGTTCTCAGGACGAGAATGATAAAAACGGAGAAGAATAATCAAACAAACAAGACGTAAACAATATTACATACAAAAGAAATGCCTGACTCATCACGAGCCAGGCATTTTTATTTTTAGGTCGTTCTAAGCAATCAGATTAAAACAGATATTATTAGAGTTGACCTACTTTACAAATAAATAACTAATTTTTAATTAAACCTCAATATCATTCAGGACAAGCTATACTTCACGCACCTCCTTGCCCGATAATTATCAACGATGCAAAGGTAACGACTTTTCCCTCTTTAAGATTTCCTTTTAATAGGAATTATCGTCCAATTATAAAATTTTTACACTTTATTGTAAAATTTTTTGACACAACGATTATTTCACGCCTATTTTCATCATATTTGTACACCATAAAATACAGATATGTTCACTATAAAACTAAAGTAAGACTACCGCAGAACTTGGGTCTGTTGCCCGTCAAACCTCTGATTGATGACTATGGAACTTCTGCTTGACGATATCATATATACATGGTTTGACAACCATCATGCAATAATCTGCCCCTCAATACCTAATCATTTGTCCCCAGACCTTACGAATAAAAGATAAAAAATATGTATCTTTGCAGACAATAAAACAAGACATCCTACAATTATCCCATATCATACAAGAGTCATACTCTTACAAACAACGATGAAAAGGCTAAAAGAGATAATAAAAAATATATCTATCCAGTTTCGCAGGTTTAAGTTGGCAAGTACACTTAATCTTGTGGAGCTTTGTATTGCCATATCCACATTCTTTCTGTTCATCACAAAGGTGGAAGAAGAGGTTCGTTACAACACATGTTTCAAGGATTGGAGACAGATTTACCGCATAGAGGTAAACGGAAAGTTCTTTGGTGCAGAAAACGACACTATTGCTAACCTGTTTGCTCCAATGAGGAACATCGTGAGTACCATACCTAATGTGAAGGACGTCGGCATAATGGAGTCGTCAAGCACAAGCATCACTCTCAAGTATCATGATTTAGATACAAATGAGGACAAGACATACACCTGCCATTACTTCAACGGGTATGCAGAATACCTGCGTTTCTTTAATATCGAATTTATTGACTCACTTGCACATCATTCGGACGAAGATATCATCGTACCAGAGTCTTTTGCAATGAAAACGCACGGCATGACTCATATATCCGGGAAGAAAGTGTCATGGAGTCACAACGGATTCACCACGACACGCCGCATAGCGGGTGTTTATAAGGATTTCCCACGCAACTGTTCTGTACACAACGGATTCTATCAGTACGGAAAGAATAATGACGGAGACTCTTTCACAAACATGATTTACCGTATCTACGTGCGTGTGGAAGACGATTCTTGCATACCTCAGATAGAAAAGGACATTCTAAATAAAATACTTGAACTGAATAACAACGGACATCTCAACCTCACATACCCAGAGAGCATATCCGTAAAACTCCACGACATACACGATGCCTATTTCTCAGGCATAGACGAAATAGAGGACAAGGGTAACTGGACGATGACAAAGATTCTGTTCTTCTCTGCCATCCTCATATTCGTACTTACAAACGTCAACTTCATCAACCTGACGCTTGCCATCGCTCCTATGCGTATCAAGAACATCAACACACGTCGTGTGCTCGGAGCAAGTCGCATGAGCATAGTCATCAACCTCATGGCAGAGTCGCTATTCCTCATTATATTTGCATTTGTCATAAGCATGACTCTACTGTTATGTCTTGACGAGGTTGTAGTAGGTAACGTGAATCCTCTCGACCATCTGCGTATAACAGGATTCACCTTCGTACTCATCATCTGGGCAGCCATCGTGTCAAGCGCATACCCAGCATGGTTCTCCACTTCATTTGCTCCCGACATAGCCCTAAAAGGAACATTCGGACTTACAGCTCTGAGCCGCCGCCTGCGTACCATACGCATATCATTCCAGATGATTGTATGCCTCGTTGCCACTACGGTCATAACGGCACTCCTTATACAGCAACAATTCATCTTACACGCAGACTATGGTTTCAATACCGACAACGTACTCTATGGTACGATACAGACACCTGAGGCAAGGGAACACAAAAACGAGATACGAAGAGACATAGAACAGATAGAAGGAGTAGAGAGCGTAAGCTACTCCAAGTTTTGCATTGGTACAGATGACAGATACGTTAAATGGTCATTACTCACGAATGACAAGAAATACAATATCTTCACAAATGTCATGCCTGTTGACAGGTTTTATCTCAAGACTCTTGGAATAGAGATTACGGACGGACGTGACGTATGTGCCAGCGACTCTGGCGCATTCATCTTTAACGAGGCAGCACGCAGGAAATATCCGTGGCTAAAGACAGGCCATCCGATGTTTCCTTATGACAACGATTCTCCTACCGACCATAATGTCGTGGGATTCTGCAAGAATATCATCTTCAGCTCTCTTCGAATAAAGAATGACGAGGAAGCACTCATGTTCTTCATCCCTGGCAAGGAAGACCCGTATTACAATACTCTCAGCACTATAAACATACGCATAGCCGAGGGCAAGGATACAGAGGAACTGAGGGATAAGATAAATGAAGTCTATAACCGCTATTCTGGTAATCTGAAGACGGAAAATGGACTAAACCTAAGCAACATAAAGGATTACCTCGCAAAACTATATTTTGAAGAGTACAATTTTCTCATACAGTTGACAATCATTGCAGCCATATTCATGTTCATCACACTCATAGGTGTGTTCTGCATCACGCTCTTCGAATGTGAGTACCGCCGCAAGGAGATAGCCATACGCAAGGTGTTCGGAGCAACGACAACACAGGTGACGAGGATATTCCTCCGCAAATACCTCACACTTACCATATGTAGTACCTTGATATCGTTACCTTTCAGCTACATGCTCATAGATAAACTCATGTCACGATTCACACTACACTCCGAATATACATTCCTTGCGTTCCCAATAGCGTTCCTCTTGGTGGCTCTCGCCATACTCGGCACAGTAGCCATCCAAAGTTACAGGGCAGCAAAGTTCAGAATAAGAAACTAAAGAATAAGTAGGTATGCAAAATTATTTTTATAATGATTGTATTGATTAATGATGTAGGTTCAGCGCCTAAAATAGATGAGTGTAGTGACTCCTACTCGATTGTTTTTAGGCGTTGAAGATGCGCAGTAGGCGGTGCAAGGATTGTATAAATAATTTTGCACACCTACTTATATTCACAACGAGATATCATTCTTCTTAATTCACAAGAATATGCTAAGATTAGAAAACATAAAGAAGTCATTCTCTACAGATGAAATAGAAACTGTGGCACTAAACGGAGTAAGCCTTGAGGTAAAGGAAGGCGACTTCCTTGCCATCATGGGACCATCTGGATGCGGCAAATCCACCTTGCTCAACATCATCGGTCTTCTGGACGTTCCGAACGAGGGCAAATACTACCTCAACGACCGTGAGGTGAGTACGCTCAACGAGAACGATCGTACACGTCTGCGACGTGGTACTATAGGCTTCGTATTCCAGAGTTTCAACCTTATCGACGAACTCAACGTAGAGGAGAATATAGAGTTGCCTCTTACATATATTGGTACGAAGAAGGACGAGCGCAAGAGACTCGTCTCCGAGTTGCTCAAGAAACTGAACATGGGACATCGTGCCACACATTTTCCGCAGCAACTCTCAGGAGGTCAGCAACAACGTGTTGCCATAGCACGCGCTATCATTAGTAAGCCAAAACTTATCCTTGCCGATGAACCTACGGGTAATCTTGACTCCCAGAATGGCAAGGAGGTAATGGAACTGCTCAAGCAACTACATGAGGAGGGTGCAACTATCATCATGGTCACTCACAGCCAGCGTGATGCCCTCTATGCAGATCGTATCGTGAATCTTCTCGATGGTCAGATAATCGAACAGGATAATATGATTTAGACTATCTCCTAACACTCCCACTCCATGGGGAAAGAGAAAAACTCTTGACGCCATTCCTCCACACAGAGATGAAGGTGCACACAGGATGGAGAGAGACTTCTATTTCTCTTCCTCAATCTCCATACATTGGCGACGATAGTCGGTTGGAGAGATACCGAAGTGCTCAGAGAAGAGACGATAGAATGTGGCACGGCTTGCTATACCACATTCGGCTGCAATAGCCTCTATTGTGTAATTTGGATATTTACGAATCTGGTCAGCCGCATATTCCACACGTGTGGCAGCAAGGAACTTAGGATAAGACTTGCCCATGACAGTCTCAAAGTACTTGGTCACAAGACGACGATTGAGGTTGCAATCAGCCATGAGCGTCTCACGATCAAAGTTGCTGTCACAGAAGAGTTTCCTGCTCAGCAATTCCTCCACAAACTTGAGGACCTGCTCTACAGCGGCATCTGGTACGATATCCATCTCAGACTTGCCCTTCTGACCGTCCTTCTTGGCAGCCTTGCCAAAGTTCTTATCATTGAGGTCACGGTTTATCTGGAAGGCAAGAGCCTTGTTCTTGGCGTTAAGTACACGGTTATAGCGGAAGAACATAAATATGAACACGAGTGCCACGGCAAGCAATCCTACAAGAAGCATGGACGTGAGTCGTGATATGCGTGTATCCTTGGCTGTGTCACGAAGTTCTGTTTCCTTCTCACGCATCTTATAGCGAATCTCCCACTCCGTCACACTTGTCTTCAATTCCTCAGAGAAAAGTCTCTCACGCGCCTCAATCTCTTTCTCTGCATAATAGAAAGCCTTATCCATTATGCCCTTAGACTTGTAGCAACGCTTGAGCGAATTTATAGCATCGGCATACTCGTATGTGAGCGTGTCACCCGTCACCTCATAGTTCTTGCGGATGGCTTCAAGTTTCTCTGTAGCCTCATCCACTCGCTCCATAGCGAGGAGACAGTTGGCAAGAAGAAGCGGAACGCTCGGACTTGCCGAACTCAACAACTGACACTTGGCATATTCCATACCCGCATCAAGCATCCTGTCCTGATTTGCATAAGCTATACACATGAGTCCATGCACGTTGATACGGATGGTATTGTCACTATCATATTTGTCAAAGTTTCTTACAAGAGAGAGACTGTCTATATCTGCCATGAGTTTCTCACCCACCTTGATAGCCTTGTCATATTGTTCTGACATCACATACACATTGAGCAGATAACTTGATGTGTGTACAAGGTTCTTCCATATTGTTGAGTCTCCCTCTATCCTATTGTACATGTCAATAGTCTCGCTGAGATATTTGATACCAAGGTCATGGTCACGCTGGAGTACACACATTCCCATGTAATAATGGAACTCAGCCTTCATCTTCTCGTCCTCCATCACGTAAGCAATGGAGTCTCCCATGAGGTTATAGCGTATGGCATCCTCAAGTCTGTTTTGGAAGATACACATCTCCACCATACGTCCTATAGCATCAAGGTAGAGACGTGAGGTATGTTCAATCTTTGAACTGTCAACGATGGCTTCCAGTTCAACCTGCATAGCATTCATGTCGTATGTCCTCGAATATACGAGTACACGTGCCCAATGGATTGTGTCCTTATTGACATAACCCATGCGGTCAACCTTGTTGATATAGCTCATGGCGCTGTCCGTATTCTTTACGATCAGAGCCTTCGCACTATCAAGGAAGATTGTTGAAGGTATTTTTCCTGCAACATTTCCCTTATTCTCACTACACGACACGAAGAATGTCATTATAAAGAGAATGGTAAATACTGATATTATAGTTTTTCGTATTCTGTTCATATTACTCTTTCCAAAATTTTTTATTCTACAGACATGGGCGTTTCACAACACACCACGTCCTGACATACATAGTTGCTAACTCCAATAAAAATATAAGAGAATAACTAAATGTTAAAATATAATAGTATCTTTTGCAAAGTAAAAAAAAAAAATGGATATTCCCAAATAAATATCCATTTTTTTAGTCTTTCACCTAATTTATTCTCATAAGATACAATTTACAATAGTAAAACGGAAACTCAATATTTCGAATATTGAATTCTCAATTTTTGACTTTCCTATTTCCATGTGAAGTACGTATAATATTTACCTTGCCACCAGCGGGAACCGCAAGTCGTTTGCCATCGAGTGAGTAAGTCTCAACCACCTTTGTATCGTCATCAACCTTTGCGGCATCTTCCGTTAGTTCTATACCTGTGGCTTCATCTTCCTGATAGAACTGCCATGAGTCGAACTCCACGTCTTTAGCAGAAGTAAAGACAAAGTAGAGATAGTATGTCAAGGCACCCATTTCCTTGGTGAGGTCAGCCCTTACCTCCGTGAAATCGGCACAGTCAAATGGTATGGTTGCAAGCACGTTGCCAGTGAAAGACGACTCCCTTATCTCAAGCGTTCCACTACCCTTCACTCTCACGCCTACACTCTTGGCGGTACGTGCCTTTCCGTCCGCATCTGCCTTGTCAAAAGGTACACCTCTCACCATCATCCAGTCGCCTGATGATATGTTACCCATGTTCATATTGCCTGCAACGTCTGTAGCCACAGCCTTGACACCAGCAGAGTTGGCTGTCATGGATGCTTGATTTGGAACGTATGGGTCAGGTCGGTTGGCTGATATCTGCGAAGGTCCTGAGAGTGATGCCGTGGATGTAGTTGCCTTTGTGATGCGTGGAGTACCCTCGCTCACTCCGAGACGTGCCACGGCAAGGTTACGGTAGCCGCCGCTGAGTCCGTTCCTGTTCTCCAACCACTGGTTGTGGTACAAGAGATAATACGTGTTGTTGAATTTCTGTATGTGAGTATGATTGTTGCCATAAGGATTGCCGAGAGTACCCGGATTAGGCATGAACTCACCCTTATATGTCCATGAGTCTGGATTGAGCGGGTCGTCGCTCACCATAAAGACCATTGAGCATGCCTCTGGTGCAGCCTGCGACTTGAACGTAGTCTTCCAGTCGGATGCTATGCTCCAGCGTGTGCAGTATGAATACACGAGTTTGTCGCCTATCTGGTTCAACTCGTTTGCCTCAAAATGGCATGGTGCTGGTAGTTTGACTATATCGCTTGCAAGCGAAATCATATCGTCACCAAGTTGTACGATGCGTGCATTGCCTGGGAAGAGTTCCGTGTCGGTCACGTCACCACCTCCGAATGTGAGGTAAGCCTTGCCATTGTAGAATGACACGCCTGGGTCGATGATGTTGCTCAGCTTACCAAGTCCTGGAGTATTGCCGTCAATGAGTGCCTTGCCGAGCGGATCACGCCAAGGACCGAGAGGTGATGTTGCTGTGAGTACACCTATGCCTGCGGCTGTGTTGGTAAAGTACATGTAGAAATGTGTCTTGCCGTCTGCCTCCTCACGACTCACGATGCTTGGTGCCCATGATGTTACAATCCAAGGCGCAATAGCCTTAACGTCTATCACTCCGTGGTGTGTCCAGTTGACCATATCGGCAGTTGACAGGCACACAAGCTGCGTAATCTTTCCGTATGTATTCTTGACGATACCCAACGACTCGTCATACTCCATCTGGTCGTTGGTTGCATACACGTACAAGCGTCCGTCATGCTCCACAGATGTCGGGTCTGCCATATAGTTATAGACACATATCGGATTGACGTTGCTTGCACTCTTCGTTTCGGCTGCTATCTGCGGTTCCTCATCCTCTGCCTGAGATGTATTCTTGACAAACTGGAACGTATAGAATGTTTCTGGCAGAAGCTTAACCTTTGGCTGCTCCATACCCTTGTAGAGGTCGGTCACGTCGAGTGTGAGCGCATTACAGCTCTCGTTGGTTGCCACCTGTGTCACGCCTTCTGGTGCAAAAGGAAGACTGATGGTGAAGTTATATGTCTTCTTCGACTTGTTGAGCACGAACACCGAGATGGTATCTCCATTCTCGCTTGCGTATGTTGAGCCGCCAAGGAGGTCAGACGTGGTCGTCATACTTGACAAGATGCGTGTCTTGCCTGTAGCATACTTGGCATAGTGCGAAAACACGTATGCACGCTTCCACAGTTCCGTCTCGCTTCCGCCATGGTTGCAGGCAAAGAAGTCATTGAGCATATTGTAATATACATATCCCGAATAGCCATTCTTCATGGCATTCTCGAGACTCTCAATCATCTGGTACTCGGCAGAGAACTCACCTTTGTACTTGCTCTTGTCATAGTCAATGAGGAATTCTGTCATCCACATTGGTTTCTTGGTCTTGCTCGTGACCGTATTGATGTACGTCCAGTCATTTGAGCCATAGAGGTGATTGCCCCACACGTCTATGTTGTTCACAGCATCTGCCATGCCAGCAAGTGTCTTGTTGTAGTTGCTCTGTCCCCATCCGAAGGTCTCAGGTCCCATAATCCTGCACTTTGGGTCAACCTTGGCACGTGCCGCCTTGACCATCTGCGCCATCTCCTTTGGCGAGAAGATACAGCTCTCGTAGCTTGCGTGCTCCACACCATTGTCCGTGGCAGTAGGAGTATAGTCGCACTCGTTCTGGATTGAAATCATGTCGATAGGACATCCCTTCTTCTCCATCGCGGCACGATAGCGTTCGAGGAAGTCAGCATACTCGTCTATGTGTGCCGGGTCTATGGCACCACCATTGGAGCCTTGTCCGCCCCATGTATGCTCATAGAGAGGCCACACCCATGTGCCGAAGTCGTTCTGATACTTGTTCGTGTTATGCGTCTTGTATTTCTTTGGAGGTGTCCAAGGAGTGGCAAAGACGGTCACTCCGTGCTTCCTTGCCCACTTTATTGCGTTGCCGTACTCGCCCCAGTTGCTTTCGTTCGGGTTAATACGCACACGCATGATGTTCAGACCTATCTGTCCCTTGCCCTTACCCCAGAGCATATTGACCTTGGCTTGGGTATAAACGTCAGCCCACTGTCCGTTCATGCCCGTGCCGCCGAATCCATCAATATGCTGATATTTGCGAGTAGCAGACATTGAGAGCCTTGCCGTCTGTGCTGATGCTGTAATAAATCCTCCGAGAAGAAGAAAGGTTAGCAGTTTTTTCATTTCAAGATTTTTTTGTTTTGATTTTTGGTTCAGGCAGGTTCTATAAATTAGCTTTAGACTATTCGTAGCAGATTTTGTAACAGATTTTTGTAAAAAGACGCAGAAGCATAGCGAGCTATGGTTCCAGGCTTTGAACAAAAAGATGTGCAAAAGATGCACAAATAGGCAAAGATAATTCAAAAAGAATTTATTAATTAATAGAACATGCCTTCAGTTAATTTCTTGTTGCAAAGATAATAAATTTCCTTGCCCTTGTCAAGGGTTTGAACGGATTTTTTATCAAAAAATATTAGATCGGGACACATGACAGAGGAACAAACACAAGCGACGAAATTTCCTTTCGCTATCATGTTTTTGTCCAATAGTTCATAGTCAGTACTTAGTCTCTACTTCGTCCGTAGTTAGTCAGTACTTAGACAGTACTTCAAAAGTACCTTATCTATAACCAAAACGGAAATTTATTTACATTTTCACCCTTCATCCACCATTATGTTCATACTTATAGCCCTTTCTTCCCCTTTTTCTTGGCAGTTTGAAACAAGAAATATAACTTTGCACCCCAAAATGTTCATTAGTATTAATTTTTCAAATAACTTAAAACGTAATAGGTATGAAAAGATTCTACACATTATTTGTGGCTGTATTTGTTATGGCCATAGCATTTGCCCAGAATGGCAAGTTCACCTACATTCGTAGTCTTAATTCTGTCATGGACAAGGACATGACAGCAAAACTTTCAAAGCACAAAGCTGCTGCACACAAGGCAGCCCCACAGGAACTCGCTCTTCCACTCGGCTTGACTCCTGAATGTTGGATATTCGGAGGAAGCACCATTGTCGATGACGAGGATGAAAGCGAAGGCGAAGAAGAAGAAGGTTACGATGATTCAGAAGAATCAGATATGGGCAGTCAGATTGTCGTCAACAATATAATTTATTTAGCATTTGACAACGCCAACAACGAAGTGTACATCAAGGGATTATGCACTCCACTTCCAGACGCATGGGTAAAAGGAAAGATTTCAGGCAACAAACTCACCATTCCAACAGGTCAATATTATGGCTCAACAACATATAAAGGACAAGATTACTCACTCTATCTGCTTGGTTGTGATGCAGAGACAAATTCAATCACAGACCTCGTCTTCGACATAAGTGAGGACAAGAAGATATTGACCCTCGACAAGAATACTCTCCTTGTCAACAGCTTTAGCCAAACAAGCATAGACCAAATAAATGACTTTTATTTCAATATCTATGCCATCTCACCAGACGACAATGCGGTAATGCCTTCTGCCCCTGCCATTGTCGATGTATATGACGCATTTTCTGAAGGAAAAGATTTCTCAGAGATAGCCATCTCCATACCATTATTTGACGAGAATTTCGAATTCATCGCCCCAGACAAGCTTAGCTACAAGATTTATCTTGACAAGGACGGTCAGATAAGCGAATATGTTTTCAAGGCTTCCATGTATGATGCCCTGAGCACAGACGCAACAGAGATTCCATACACACTCAACGACAACTACGACTTCGCCTACTACATGATTCAGGACATAAAGTGTATTTATCCTTATCTCTCCATCAACAGTTATGACCGCATCGGCGTACAGAGTATCTACTATGGAGGAGGCAAGACAAACACAACGGAAATCGCATGGTTCAACATACACGAAGACGCAACATCTGTCCGCTCTGTCGTTGCCGACGAAAAGACAGACGTCTCAATCTACAACATAACTGGTCAGCACATCAGCCAGCCAACTAAGGGCATCAACATCATCAACGGAAAGAAGGTCATCGTAAGATAACAGACTTACATTTCACAATCCATACTATCAGAGGGAGCATCCGCTCCCTCTTTTTGTTTATTATCGCACTCGTGTGCGGACGAAGAAAAAACAAACAAAAACATAAAAAAAACATTTGTCTTGGTGTAATAAAGCAAATGATAGAATCAGGAAATTCGTGCTCATTTGTGTAATTCGTGGTTGAAAAAAATCGTTGCACACGCAATTGTCTTGCAAACCAAACAAAATATGTTTTTTCATGTTTTTGTTTGTTTTTACATGTTTTTTCTTCGTCCGCACACGAGTGCGATATAACCCACGAGAACACCTTGTATTTTTTTGATATTGTCCATTATACGAATATGGGGGGGGTAATTCTGAGAATCAGAGCATATTTTCCTGTCATTCCTTTGTGGTTTCTGTAAAAGTTCATACTTTTGCAGAGACTAAATTAAATATTTCAAAAATTAGATAGCATATAATTAACAATCAACAAAAGTAAGTCAGATTCGGATTACAGATTGAAATTAGATGCAGAAGTCCATTCCGCACCCGATGTTTCAGTCATCGTGATTCCATGCTTATTGTTCAAACTACTTTACAGTACAGTTCACATTCCCGCATGAGCTTGTGGACACAATCAAAACTTACTTTCCAAAATCAATTCAAAAAAAACAATGAAAACAAAGAACAACTATGTTGCTCCTTCCATTTCGGAGCGTGCGTCACGCATACGCACAAGTATCTTAGCTGGTAGTAACGTCCAAGGCGTAGATCCTATTCATGGTAATGACGTAGGTTTCGCAGATGCACGTACACGAGTTCCAGCTAACAACGACGTTAATTCAGTACTTAACTTTTAAATCCACGTGCGTATGAAAAAGTATTTATTCTTCGCAGCAGCTATTGCTGCAACATTGGCATCCTGCTCTTCTGACGCAGATGATGCTCCAGCTATTGAGAATTCTTCAAAAGATGTAAAATACCTCTTGGCTTCTCAGCCTTTTGAATTTGTTGACGGTACACGTACAACATTCACTTTAAAAGAAAACACTTTGGCTTTTTCTTGGGATTTTTCCGAAACATTCGGCGTATTCCCAATTTCTCCTGCTACAAACAACCAAGCTGTATGGAGATTAAACAAGAGAGACTCTGCACCAGTTTTCACAAACGATACACATTATGCACAGTTCGCAGGTGAAGGATGGCAGTTATTCTTTGGCGAGACATACGCTGCATACCAGCCTTATCAGGGTGGAGTTTCAAGCGACACACCATATACTGCCGTACCAGTAGAAATGCCTTCAACTCAAGGCGGAACATTAGCATATATCGGTAGCAATGTTGATTATATGCATGCCGTAGGCACATACAATTGCCCAGAAGGCGATGACACTTCTGATCCTAATGACGGACACCAATATGGCGACCAAGTAGCCGATGTGGGTGGTCATGTATATAATCAAGTAATTTTCGACTTCAACCACTCAATATCAATCGTTCAGATTAAGGTTCCATATCCAGATGACGCAACTGGCATTGAGGTTGTTGCACAGAATGGCAATCCATTTATCACAGCTGGAACATGGAATATTGAGACAGGAGTTGTTACAGGTACATCATTCACAAATACCATATCTTTGACTACTCCTGAAACAGTCGAGAATGGTATTGCTACTTTCTATGCAGCAATATTCCCAACAACAACTGGTGCATGTAACATCAACGTATTGTCTGGCGGCTTAGCTCTTGGCAATAGCGTTACAAGCAAGACACTCGAAGCTGGCAAGGCTTATCGCTGGAACGTAACAAACAATTAAGTTAGACAACTTTTCCAACAATCAACGAACAATAAGCGGGCGACAATCCTTATGGGGTTGTCGTTTTTTTGTTCTGTCAACTATTTTGTTTATTTTCGCAGCTTCCTGTCACCATGAAGCGAACGAGCCTCTGTCTTTTTGTCAAAAAACATGAACCGAAGGAAAAGCGAACAATTCCCGATATATTCCCGATATATTCCCGATGTAACATAATGTAAGGTTAACTATGAGAGTTTTTCTGAAGGCAAAACTAACAGCAATATTTTTCGAACTGTATGGTTGTAGTTTTGCACAAAGGTGCATATTAAAAAAACAGTCAAGAAACAGAACAAAAACAAGAAAAAACATGTTTTTTTTGATTTTATTTGGTTTTTACCATGTTTTTTTAACTGGCCGCACTGCGGCAA
>JAFYAT010000026.1 GCA_017540585.1 Bacteroidaceae bacterium
CGCATATCAAAGGACCTGTTACACAACACACTCGCACTCCAGACCTTCGCTTACATAGACGTAACCAACGGAGGTATCTTCAACCGTATGAACGCCGACTATGCCCTGAACGACCAACTGCACGCAATACTCGGCTACGACCTTTTCCATGCCGACAGAGGCATGTTTACCATGTATGACAACAACTCGGAAATGTGGCTTAAGCTGAAGTACAGCTTTTGACACAGCTCTGACTTCACGTAATCAAAAGGGAGCATTTACAGAGCTAAGTACGATGGAGACATCGAGGGGGGGAGGCAGGGGTAACGGGGAGGAATAAGCATGGAGGACGGAAATGACCAAGCATGAAGGACGGAAATGACCAAGCATGAAGGACGGAAATGACCAAGCATGAAGGACGGAAATGACCAAGCATGAAGGACGGAAATGCCCAAGCATGAAGGACGGAAATGACCAAGCATGAAGAACGGAAAAGGCCAAGCATGAAGGACGGAAAAGGCCAAGCATGAAGAACGGAAATGGCCGAGCATGAAGGACGGAAAAGACCAAGCATGAAGGACGGAAAGGACTAAGCATGAAGGACGGAAATGACAAAGCATGAAGGGCTGAAATGACAAAGCATGAAGGGCTGAAATGACCAAGCATGAAGGGCGTGTATGGAGAGCCGGAAACGACGGGAGAGGACAGGCATATTTTACCGATTTTTGGGTATTGCGAGGCAGGGGAGGAAGGTGTAACTTTGCAGTATAATCAGGAAAGAGATGCAAAGAATCATTTGGGTAATCATATTGGTACTGGCAATGAAGGTCGAAAGGGCTGATGCACAGGTCATTCACGGGGGCGTGGTGATGGATGCAGAGACAAAGGAAAGGATTGTCGGTGCGGTAGTGATGGACGAAGAAAGCGGAAAGGCATTGGCTGTGACACAGGGAGACGGCAGGTTCACAATACCCAAAAGTAAGTACAAACGGATACGGATTGTCTATCTTGGCTATAAGGCTCTTGAAACTGGGATGACCAAGGACAACAGATACCTGATACATACGGACAATAAGCTCAATGAGGTGGTGGTGACGGCTCAGGAGAGCAAGGGACTGACGAGTTCGTCGGTCATAAAGCGACAGGCTATGGAACACCTGCAGCCGTCGAGCTTTGCTGACCTGTTGGAACTGATTCCAGGCGGGCGTGCCACGACGCCTTCGCTGAGTACACCTAACAACATATATATAAGGGAGATTGCCACGGGTAACAGTAATTACTCGACGTCGGCTCTGGGCACGAGCTTCGTCATCGACGGGGCACCGATAAGTACCAATGCCAATATGCAGTATATGGCTGGTGCGTGGGATGCCGCCGCAACGAACAGGGACAATACGAATGCCGGAGTCGATATGCGTGCCATCTCCACTGACGATATCGAGAAGGTGGAGATAGTCAGGGGCATACCCTCGGTGGAGTATGGCGACCTGACAAGCGGTCTGGTGAAGATTGAGCGCAAGCGTGGGGGACGCGACCTCGGTTTCCGCCTGAAGAGCGACATGGGTTCAAAGCTCATGTATGTGGCTAAGGGCTGGGAATGGGACAGACAGAACATGAGCCTCAACGTGAGTGCCGACTACCTGAACTCGAAGGCGGACCCTCGCAACAGGTATGAGACGTACAAGCGGTTGACGCTGTCGTCACGTCTGAGCAAGGGCTGGCAAGGCGATGCGTGCACCATGAGGCTGAATGCCAGTATCGACTACACCGGCTCGTTCGATGACGACAAGGTGGATCCAGACGTCAATCACGGTGCCGAGGACTCGTTCAGGTCGGGGTACAACAGGTATGCGGCTACCATTTCGTTCTCGCTGAAGACGAAGAGGAAGCTGTGGATGAAGTCGCTGGACCTTACGGCATCGTCATCATACGAGTACGATGTGATGGAGCGTACACGCTTCGTGCAGCTGCAGCGCATGACGGTGGCACCGCTGTCGATGGAGGAAGGAGAGAATGACGCATTCATTCTCCCTTACACCTACACGGGTCACCACGAGACGTAGGGCAAGCCTCTCAGTGTGTATGCCAAGATAAATGCACGTTTCAGCGTGCCAGGCAATAAGGTACACAACACGCTCCTTGTCGGGGCTGACTGGAACCTTGACAAGAATCTCGGAAGGGGACAGATATTCGACCCATATACTCCTGTATATACGGGTGTGTCGTCAAGGCAGCGCCGTCTGTCTGACATCCCTGCCAACAGACGATTGTCTGCATACGCTGAGGAACAGCTGCGCATCCACACGGCATTGGGTAGCATCGAGGTTACGGCAGGTGCAAGGGCTGCGATGCTGACTAACATGACTGACGAATACGTGATGAACGGGAAGGTGTACCTCGACCCGCGTGCCAACGCAGGCTATACGTTCCCACGGTTCACGCTCCTTGGCAAGGCGACGACAATCAGGGTGTCGGGCGGCGTGGGTCAGCACACGAAGATGCCGACGATGGAGCAGCTCTTCCCGGATATGCTCTACCTTGACTTCATCCAGCTGAACTACTATCATGACAATCCCGACTACCGCTGCATCAATGTGATGACTTACGTGCGCAATCCCCGCAACACTGCCCTCGAGCCTGCCCGCAATCTCAAGTGGGAAGTGGCAGCCGACCTGAGCATCGGCGGCAACCGCATGTCGGTGACGCTGTTCAGGGAAAAGATGTCTTCGGGGTTCAGAAGTCAGGCACACTATGACTCATACACCTACAGACAGTATGATGCTTCGGCTATTGACGGAGAGGCTCTCACGGCTAAG
Source organism: Bacteroidaceae bacterium (assembly GCA_017540585.1). Classification (GTDB taxonomy): domain Bacteria; phylum Bacteroidota; class Bacteroidia; order Bacteroidales; family Bacteroidaceae; genus Minthosoma. The sequence goes on from JAFYAT010000026.1 coordinate 2,796, forward strand.
CCTACGGTGGCAGACCTTCCCTACACGGAGACCAGCGAACTCGGTGGCTACAGCAACTACACGAACGGAAGCATGACGCTGAAGGAAGGCGTGGAATATACGTTCGAGAGCGTGCGTGTGCCAGTGGTCAATACGCGTCTCACCATCAATGGCGCCTACTTCAGGACGACGTACAATAACTCGATGGAGGATGCGTACCGTCCGAGTCAGGTGCTCGACAACAAGCAGATACAGTACGTGGGCTTGTACGATAACAACGACGGCTCGGTGCGCGAATCGTTCAACTCCAACTTCACGTTCGACACGAGTGTGCCTGCCCTGAAGCTCGGCTTCTCCGTCTCGGCACAGTGTCTGTGGTTCACCACGTCGCAGCGAAAGGAGGTAAGCAATTACCCGGTGCGCTACATTGCGCCTGACGGAGTGACGCATCCGTGGACGGACGAGTGCGAGGGTGACGCATTCCTTCGCTACCTTGTCAGGGAGAACTCGCCTTCCAACTTCGAGAAGAACAGGGTACCGTTCTCCATGAACCTCAACTTCAAGGTTACGAAGAAGCTGTTCAATGACCACGTGAACGTTGCCATGTTCTGCACCAGACTGTGGGACTACACTCCCGAGTACGAGAGCCGTGGCGCTACGATAAGACGTCACGTCACTCCTTACTTCGGACACGAAATGAACATCAGGATATGAGACACTACATATACACCGCAATAGCCGTGGCAATGATGCTGACACTGGCATCGTGCCACAAGGAGGAGGACGACCTGTTTGCCACGGGTTGCATCATTCTCACCTCCCCTGACGGCATGGCAATAGACAGGGTGCAGGCTCAGGCACTGCTTACGAACGTGAATACCCGACAGGTCACGACGTCGTCGGACTTCGCTGGCGAACGTCTCTGCATAGAGGTGCAGCGAGGGGCATATAAGATAGGTATAGAGGGGGTGGCTACGGTTCACGGCACGGATGGAAGGACGCTCACCCGACAGTTCCGCTCACAGAGCGAATACATTGACCTGAGCAGCACGGGGGTGAATAACGTGACGCTCCGAATTATTTATCTCGATTGAAACTATGAGAAGGATACTGACATTCCTTACAATCATAAGCATTGGCTCACCGCACGTCATGGCAACCGACACGGGCAAGGCGCACACGGACGGTCACCGAAAGGAGTGGCGGCACGTAAGGAAATGAGGCAATAACCAATCAGGGAAAGAATAAATCAATTAAAAGTATATATATAATAAGGTATAAAAGAATGAAAAAGACATTAATCAAGGGCATCATGATGATGCTTGTAGGGGGCATGACAATGGCTTCATGCTCAAGTGACGACGACGATATTGCGGTAATCCCAGTGACAACCGTTACGCTCGAGATTCCTGCCAACCTTGAGAACGCAGTACTCAGCAACGCGTCTGCCAAGCTCACAAACGTGCAGACACAGAGGGAATATACAATAGGAAGTGACAAGTTTGTCAAGAGCGGCAACACGTACCAGCTCAACCTCGGCGACCTTGAGGAGGGTACCTATAATGTGTCAATGAGAGGTCACCTCGACTTCACATACAACGGCATAGCAGGCAACAAGGACTTCGACGTGAACTCAGACAACGTGAAGCTGAGTGCGGCAAGCCCAACAATCAAGATGGTGGTGAGCACATTCACTGCGCAGGGCGGATTCATCATCAGCGAGATATTCTTCACAGGAACTACGACCGAGACAGGCTCATACTCCGGCGACCAGTACATCATCATCACGAACAACAGTGACATGACGCTCTACGCCGACAGCATCGCACTACTCGAGTCTGCCTTCCTCACCACACAGAAGGAGGACTACACACCTGACCTCATGTCGGAGGCTTTCTCTGTTCAGGCTTGCTACATGATTCCGGGCGATGGCAAGAGCGTACCGGTAGAGGCAGGCAAGAGCCTGAAGATTGCGGTCAATGCCATCAACCACAAGGAGAGCTATCCTAACTCAATAGACCAGTCGGATGCCGACTTCGAGCTGTACGACGAGTCAAGCAATCCGAGGTTCACCGACCCGGACGGCAAGGCACCGAACCTCGACAAGTGGTATTGTTACACAGCAACCGTTTACCAGTTCCACAGCCGTGGCTTCAACTCAATGGCTATTGCCAGGATGCGTACAACGAAGGAGGACTGGCTGGAGAACTACAGCTAAGACGCCAAGTATCTGTTCGTCTTCGGCGACTTCTCAAAGGAGATGACCAAGAAGGGAATCTATAAGGTGCCTAACTCGTGGATTCTTGACGGTGTGAACCTGAGCGTGGAGTCAGTGCATGAGTGGAACGTGCTCGATGCAAGCATCGACGCTGGATGGACATACTGCGGTAAGGTGGACAAGGACGAGACCCGATTCAACAAGTCTGTCATCCGTAAGCAGGATGCCAACGGCAAGTATATCGACACGAACAACTCAACGAATGACTTCATCCCAGAGGCTACGGCTTCTCTCATCAAGTGACAAGGTGACCATCTACAAGGTGACAAGGGCACGAGGGACTAAGTGACAAGGTTACGAGGGACTAAGTGACTAAGTGAACATCTACAATGTGACAAGGGCACGACTGACCCAGTCGTTCTGGCATGACACACTAACTCGTTCGGGCACGACTGACCAACTCGTTCGGGCACGACCCATCAACTCGTTAGGGCACGACTGACTAACTCGTTAGGGCACGACCCACCAACTCGTTCGGGCACGACCTACAAACTCGTTAGGGCACGACTGACTAACTCGTTAGGGCACGACCCACCAACTCGTTAGGGCACGACTGACCCACTCGTTAGGGCACGACCGACCAACTCGTTCGGGCACGACCTTGAAAGGCTTTAGCGGAACAAGGGATTGAAGTGCAGGGAAAGGAAAGACTTTTCATGCAGAAGGCAATAAGTAATTAATACAGAAAGAAATAAACAGACAATACAGGATGAGAAGAAACATCATTACACTGATAGCAGCCCTGCTACTGCCTCTCACGGCAGCAGCACAGCTGCCGCAAGACAAGGCTGTACGTAAGGGAAAGCTGAAGAACGGCATGACCTACTACATACGCCACAATGACAAGGAGAAAGGACTTGCCGACTTCTACATCGCACAGCGCGTAGGCTCCATACTCGAAGAGCCACGTCAGCGAGGACTGGCACACTTCCTTGAGCACATGGCATTCAATGGCACAAAGAATTTCCCGGGCAAGGGCAACAGGCCCGGCATAGTGCCATGGTGCGAAAGCATCGGCGTGAAGTTCGGCGCAAACCTCAATGCCTACACCTCAATAGACCAGACCGTCTATCACATAGGCTCAGCACCGCTCAAGCGGGAGGGCATCATCGACTCATGCCTGCTCGTGCTGCACGACTGGAGCCACTACCTGCTCCTTGAGGACAAGGAGATAGACAAGGAGCGTGGCGTGATACATGAGGAATGGCGCAACCGACGCTCCGGCATGGCTGTGCAGAGACTCATGGAAAGCGCCATGCCTAAGGTGTACAAGGGAACAAAGTATGAGGACTGCCTCCCAATCGGGTACATGGACATCGTCGATAACTTTCCGTACAAGGACCTCCGTGACTACTACAACTTGACCGCGCCAAGGCACAGCGCATCAACATAGCCGAGCGCCGATACAAGATGCGCAACGACTACCGCAACTCACACTACGTGAACGACTGCGTCAACAACTTCCTGAACGGTGAGCCAATCCTCTCCGCAGACTACGAACTCGCTAACACTAAGAAGCTGGACAAGGAGGTGAGCCTCGACGAGGTGAACCGTGCCGTCAAGGAACTCATAACAGACCGTAATCAGGTGGTGGTCATGTACGCACCAGACAAGCCAACGGTCAAGGTGCCATCAGAGAATCAGATTGAGCAGGTCATCCTTGCCGCACAGCGCCTCAGCTACGCACCTTACACGGAACAGGCACTCGGCAAAGACCTTATCACCAACATGCCTAAGGCGGGAAGCATCGTGAGCGAGAAGCCCTACAAGCACGGCTTCACCGAACTGACACTCTCCAACGGCATGAAGGTGTATGCACGCAAGACCGACTACAGCAACGATGCCGTAAGCCTACGCATGGAGGCAGAAGGCGGTACCTCACTCTATGGCGACGAGGACATCCCTAACTTCTCCCTCATCACCAGCGCAGCAACAGAAGGCGGCGTGGGCAAGTTTGACGAGATGACACTCCGCAAGATGCTCACAGGCAAGACGGCAAGCGTGAGTCCGTCAGTGGGCACAAGGAGCCAGAGCATAAGCGGAAGCGCATCCGTAAAGGACATGAAGACCATGTTCGAGCTTGCCTACCTCTACTTCACACAGCCAAGGAAAGATACACTCGCCTTCCGCGAGTTCATCAACCGTAACCGTGCCTTCCTCACCAACCGAAACGCTTCGCCTAAGGTGGACTACAACGACTCAATCCGTGCCATCCTCTACGGGCACAACCCACGCATGGAACCAGTGGTGCAGTCAACACTCGACAAGGTGAGCTACGACCGCATCATGCAGATATACAAGGAACGCTTCAGCGATGCTTCGAACTTCAAGGCAGTCGTAATCGGCAACTACGACGAGCAGGAACTGCGACGCATGCTCTGCCAGTACCTTGCAACACTCCCTTCGGCAGGCAAGCACGAGAAAGCCAATGAAGCCAACGTGCCACAGATAGTAGGCGGCAAGTCGGTACACAAGTTCACGAAGAAGCAGGCAACACCGCTTGCCAACGTGAGCATCTACTACACGGCCGACGTACCGTTCACCGCAAAGAGCGACCTCGAACTCGACTTCCTCAAGCGATGCCTCTCCATAGCCTACACCGACTCAGTCAGAGAGGAGAAGGGTGGCACATACGGCGTGAGCGTGGACTTCGACCTCGACAACGACGACAAGCCAAACGCAACACTCGTCATCTCATACAAGGGTGACCCTAAGCGATACGATGAGCTTACACCTATTATATATATGCAGCTTCAGCACATTGCCGACCACGGACCTGCCGAGTCAAGCATCAGGAAGGTGAAGGAATACCTCAAGAAGCAGTACCAGCAGGCTGCTATCACTAACGACTACTGGAGCTACATCGTATGGCACGAGCTGAACGACGGTATCGACTTCGATGCCGACTACTGCAAGATGGTGGACGACATTACCGCAGCAGACATACAACGAATGGCAAAACGCATACTCGATGCAAAGCGATGCACCGAAGTGACGATGCTCTCTGAATAAGAGCATTCGACATCAATCTGTTTATTTTTTTATTTGGAGCGCACCCACCTTCCGTCACGGAAAGGGTGCGCTTCTTCATTAGGCAGGCATCAAGACACCCTTACCCGGACAGATAACATAGCAAACTGCAACAAAAAGAGCAAGAAGACTGAGAATCCGAAATAAAATGCTTACCTTTGCCAATGAATTGAAACAAGGGGCAAGGTAAGCATACAATCTCATGGCACTAATATTCGACATCAAGCGGTTTGCCGTCAACGACGGTCCGGGAATAAGGACAACCATCTTCCTGAAGGGTTGCCCCCTCCACTGCGTATGGTGCCATAACCCGGAAGGGATAGATGCCAAGCCCGTCAAGCTATACACACGCAAGAAGTGCATAGGATGCAAGAGTTGCGTGGACGCATGTCCGCAGCACAACCTCACCCTGACGCCCGACGGCATAAAGGATAGCGGCAGGTGCATCCTCTGCGGCAGGTGTACCGACGAGTGCCCTACCCTCGCCCTCCAGATGGCAGGTAAGGAATGGGCAATGGATGACCTGATGACCGTCATGGAGAAAGAGCGACAGGTGATGGAGGAAAGCGGAGGCGGCGTAACCGTCTGTGGCGGTGAACCATTGATGCATGCCGACTACCTCGTCACACTCCTCACAGAGCTGCGACGGCGTGGCTTCCACGTAACGGTTGACACCACGCTCTACGCTTCGCAAAGCACAGTGACACGGGTGATGCCGCTCACAGACCTCTTCCTCATCGACCTGAAGACCATGGACAGCGAACGTCACCAACGCCTGACAGGTGTCCCGAACAGACAGATACTCGACAACATACGTTACGTGTCAGAGCAAGGAACACGCTACTGGATTCGCATCCCGCTCATCAAGGGAGTGAATGCCGACGATGACGGCATACGCAGGGCAGCCCAATTCCTGAAGGGATTGCCGACGCCCCCCGAAGTAGTCAACATCCTCCCCTACCACGACATTGGCAAGGGCAAGCATGAGAGGATGGGCACACACTATAATCCCGAGGGCATAGACATGGGCGAGCCTGACGAAGCAACGCTCAATCGCATCATCAGCCTGTTCGGCAACATGGGACTCAACGCCAAGGTAGGCGGATGACAGGTAAACAATAATTAAAACACGATACAACCTCGAAAAGAACAAACGAGGAACAAGAAGACAAGGTATTATGAAACTTACAATCAAGATAGGAAGCAACGTATTGACACGTCAGGACGGAAGCCTCGACGTAACAAGGATGTCAGCCCTTGTTGACCAGATAGCAGAACTCCGCAAGCAGGGGCACGAGATAGTCCTCGTGTCATCAGGAGCCGTAGCGTCAGGCAGGAGCGAGCTGAAGCACATCGTGACCGACCTCGACTCGGTGGACCAGCGTCAGCTGTTCTCAGCCGTAGGACAGGCAAAGCTCATGAACCGCTACTTCGAGATGTTCCGTGAGTACGGCATCTCCGTAGGGCAGGTACTGACCATGAAGGAGCACTTCGGCGACTCGGAGCACCGCAAGAATCAGGAGAACTGTCTCCGGGTGATGCTTGCCAACGATGTCCTGCCTATCGTCAATGAGAACGACACAGTAAGCATCACCGAGCTTATGTTTACGGACAATGACGAACTCTCGGGTCTCATAGCAGAGATGACCGAGAGCCAGATGCTAATCATACTGAGCAACATCGACGGCATATACACGGGCAACCCATCCGACCCGGAGTCGCGCCTCATCAGCATCGTCAAGCCAGGCAAGGACCTGAGTGACTACATCCAGTCAACCAAGTCGAGCGCAGGACGCGGAGGCATGCAAAGCAAGAGTAGCGTTGCATCCAAGACGGCAGCCAAGGGCATCAGCGTCATCATCGCCAACGGCAAGCGTGACGATATCCTCGTCAACCTCATGAACGACCGCGACAACACCCCTTGCACCGAGTTCCTTATCTGATTCATCCGTTGCTAACGTCCCTTCGGTCAGAAGGCAATATACTTGACCATTCCTAATCTGCACCTTGCGCAATACCGCATCTGCACCTTATGCTATACGGCATCTGCGCATTGTGCCATACCGCACCTGCACCTTGTACCAAACAGCATCCTTACAAGCAGAAGTCTGTTTCCGTTTTATACAAAGCCAGAAGTCACACGGGCAAGAGACACGCCTTCAACGACTCAATAGAAATGCAATACCCATTTGTGAGTATTTTGGTACCACCGAACGGATAAAATGGGGAAAACAAGACATATTATTCGGTGAAAATAGTTAAATTTGCAGGCAAAAAATAACATAGAATGAGTATGACAGAAAGATATAGAGCAACGGATCCGATAAGCGACCTCATAAGTGATGACTACAGAATGTTACAGGTAATCAGCCGTTTTGGCCTCACGCTTGGCTTCGGCGACCAAAGCGTAGTGGCTGCATGTAAAGCATGTGGTGTGGATGTGTCAACATTCCTTGCCGTGGTAAACTTCATCAAGGCAGGCGAACATGTACGCATAGGTAACCTCGTAGAAGACGTGAACGTGAAGTCGCTCATGCAGTATCTCAAGAACTCGCACTCTTACTTCGTCGAATTCCGTCTGCCTGCCATCCGTCGCAAGCTTATTGAGGCTATCGACTGTACAAACAATCAGATAGCCTTCCTTATACTCAAGTTCTACGACGAGTATGCCTCTGAGGTAGGCCGTCACATGGAGTATGAGAATACCCACGTGCACCCTTACGTAGAGACACTTCTCGAAGGACATCTGCCAAAGGAATCATTCGGTGACCTCGTACACCAGCACCATGACAACCACGGCAGCATTGAGAAGAGCAGTACGGAACTCAAGAGCATCATCATCAAGTATTATCCTTCAGATTCAAATATGCAGTTGCTCAACGATGTACTCATGGACATCTACATGATGGAGGAAGACCTCCTGAGCCATTGCCACCTTGAAGACCAGTTGTTTGCCGAGTGCGTCCACAAGTTGGAAGAAGAAGTGAAGGATAATGCCGTTCCTTATACAGATAATGGCGAGAGTGAAGTGGCCAACACGACTACGGACGTGCTCTCTGAGCGTGAAAAGGAGATTGTCGTTGAAGTGGTCAAGGGCTTTAGCAACAAGGAGATTGCAGAAAACATGTTTATCTCAATCAATACGGTTACTACCCACAGACGTAATATCTCACGCAAACTCAACATCCACTCTTCAGCAGGTCTTACCATCTACGCCATCGTCAACGGACTCATCAGCCTTGAGGATGCGAAATTGTAAGTTTTTAAGTTTTTAAGTTCGTGAGTTTTTAAGTTTTTTAGTTCTTGCGGACTTATAGTTATAAAGTTCTTACTGTATGAGTTCTTTGTTTTTTGACTCAAAAGCCAACAGACAAGAACATTTTACAATCATATAAATTTTGTTTAATGAAGAAACTGAAAGTAGCGTTATTCGACCTTGATGGCACTCTTATTGACACAGAGGGGCAATATACTGAAATCTGGGGTGCGATAGGAAGGAAGTATCGCCCTGACCTGCCTGACTTTTCACAGGTAATCAAGGGAACGACGCTCACACAGATACTTGACAATTATTTTCCTGACAAGGAAATCCGTCATGATGTCGTGGCAGAACTTGATGAGAAGGAAGCAGGAATGCGCTACGAGTTCTATGATGGTGCTCTTGACTTTATTGCTGACCTTCGTCGTCATGGTGTGAAATGTGCCATCGTGACAAGCAGCAACAAAAAGAAGATGGAGAGCCTCAAGAAGCAGGTGCCTGACTTTGACGACCTCTTTGACCGAGTACTCACATCTGAGGACTTTACGGCTTCAAAGCCTAATCCTGACTGCTACCTCCTTGGTGCACGTGTGTTTGATGCCACCCTTGACGAGTGTGTTGTCTTTGAGGATGCCTTCACGGGGCTTCAGGCAGGAATGTCGGCAGGCATATTCACCATTGGTCTTGCCACTTGCAACAGTCGTGAGGCAATAGAGGATAAATGCAACTATGTCCTCGACAACTTCGTGGGACTCACATACGACAAGATTGAGGAGATAAGACAGCATAATTCTTGATATGAAATCTCCTCACATCACTTGCCTTGTTGTTACAAGTCATAATCCTTTATGCTTGCTCTATGTGTCCTTTATGTCGTCATGTAGTTCCAACAACCTATTTAGACAACTTTTTCCCTACTTCAAGAGTCAGTACTTAGTCTCATGTGAGTCACTACTTAGTCAGTACTTAGCCTCATCATCCATAAAATGTCTAAAAGGATGTTTGGAATGGCAGAATAAATGCCATTGGTATTCATGCCAAATTAGGAAGAAAAAAGACAAATAATATAATCTTTTTAAAATTCTTTGCGCATATTTGTGAACTATTAGCTAATTTTGCAAATTAAATCTGTAATAAAATTTAACCTATAATCATCTTATAATTTTTATTCTGAAACGAAGCGTTTGTCAAGAACAATAATCGTATTGTTGGACAATAGTTCCTGCGCTTCAAAACTTTAACAATGCCTACTTCAGGGAAACAGTAGACTCTATTTATGAAACAAATTCTTTTTATTCTTGCTTGTACACTAATAAGTGTAAGCTCCAATGCCAAGGTTGAAACTACAATAGATGGAGTAAAGTACTCATTGGATGACGAAACAAAAACTGCAAGTGTTGTACAAAACCACTATCAAAAGAAGACGTATGATATTCCAAGTTCGATATTGTACGATGATGTGACTTATACTGTTACAAGTATTGGAGATCGAGCTTTCTATTATCGTGAAGGTCTTGGTTCAATAACCCTTCCTAACACAATAGAAACAATTGGCGATGAAGCTTTCTATAACTGCATTAGCCTTAGAAGCATCAACATTCCCAATTCTGTTACAAGTATTGGCAGCGGAGCCTTCAATTGGTGTCAAGGTCTTCAATGGGTAAATATGTCAAAAAATGTGACATACATAGGCGAGAACGCTTTTCGCGCTTGTACAAGTTTAACTTCAATTGAGATTCCAAGTTCGGTCACAACCATAGGAAGTGCCGCATTCCAACATTGTGAAAGTCTGGTGTCTGCCAACATTCCAGAGAGCATAACATATTTGGGGGACAATATTTTTCGTGCATGCATAAGCCTTGTGTCTGTAACTATTCCTAATTCTGTAACAAGTATCGGTAATGGAGCGTTCAGCGACTGTAAAAGACTCCCAACTATCGTAATTCCCAATTCTGTAACAAGTATTGGTAGCGAGGCATTCCAGAATTGTTCAAGCCTTGAATACATAACCATACCAAACTCTGTAACAACGATTGGTGGAGCAGCATTTACGAATTCAGCTCTTCATAATATCACTATTCCTTCATCCATAACAAGTATCGAAGAATCTACATTTGAGAATTGCAGGTATTTAAGTTATGTAACTATACCAAATTCCGTAACATACATTGGTGCAGATGCTTTCAGGGGGTGCGAGCTATCATCCATCTACACTTATATTGAAACCCCCGCTTCCGTCAAAGTTGACAAGAACGCTTTTTATGGTTTGTATGGATATACAAAACTTCACGTAGGCAAAGGTCTGAAGGATGCTTATAAAAATGCTGAGACATGGAAGAATTTTTCATATATTTACGAGGAAGAGTTACCAGACATATATGAAAAAGAAGTAAATGGTATTTATAACGAGACCATAGAAACAGACATCCGTGTAATTGCTTCAAAAGGTAGTATCTCTATCAAGGGAAGTAAGGATGGTGTTCCAGTTTACATTTACAGCACAAATGGAAAACTTGTTGCTTCAGGCATTACATCAAGCGAAGACACGAAAATTTCTGTAAACACAAAGGGCATTCATGTTGTAATGATTGGAAAGAGAGAAACATTCAAGGTTGTACTTTAACAAACACGACTTTAAGCTATTCGTTGTGTAAAAATCAATGGACATCATAGAGAATTATCATTTGTCTAATTATTGGACACGCCAATGTCTAATAATTAGACAAATGATTTTTTTTGCCATTAAATCCTTTTGCATCAGTCGGAGACATCATATCTTTGTGGCGAGAACAGAAAAAAAGCCGCTGGCTCCAGTTCCTACGCCTTTGCCAACGACTTAATCACAGTTTTAATTATCTAAAAAAAATTACTATGATGTCAAAGAATTTAATGAGTGCAGCTCTTCTTCTTATGAGCGCAACCACAGCTTTCGCTGTTGAGTCAGAATCCAATGTTCAGGTTTCTGGTTGCAAAGATAATGATTTTTATCTTGCTACAACAGTTTTGAACACAGAAAAAGATGATGATAAAGTTTTTGAGGTAGTGGAACAGATGCCAAAGTTCAAGGGTGGCGAGGGTGCCTTGATGCAGTACATTGCCCAGACTATCAAGTACCCACAGGCTGCTCAGGAAATAGGCACCCAGGGTAGATTTATCGTGTCATTCATTATTGACAAGGATGGTTCTATCATCAAGTCTGAGACTAAGGTGGTAAATGTGGACGGAGATGATGTTAGCAAGAATAGCTCACTTCCAGAGATTATGGTTAAGGGCTATGTAAAGGCTACACAGAAGAAGACAGGCAAGGCACCTTCGGAAGAGGACAAGAAGAAAGTTAAGCTTGCATACGCTGAGCTTGAGAAGGAATGCGTCCGTGTGGTCAACAGTATGGAAGCCTGGACACCAGGACAGCAACGTGGCAAAAATGTGAAGGTAAAGTTTGCCGTTCCTATCACGTTCCGCCTGAAATAGGGATACCTTTTATCATAATTCATAATAGTGGTACATTAACCATAATCAAGGGACTCATGATGCAGCAATGTATCATGAGTCTTTTTGTTCATGCCAACATTTGCTGGTTTGCCCGTCAATACCTATCTTTGCACAAAAATAAAATAAAGGGAAGTGAATATACTCACCTTACTAAGCAATTAAAGGAAACAACAATGGAACAACAAGAATATCTTGATAATTACGAGAGACAACTCACGGAGCACCTTATTCGTGTGCTCACATCTATGGAACTTCTGGACAAGCAACTGCTTGAGTCACCTGACATCACGGACAAGTGGGATGAGGTGGCACAGTCATACGTCACAGATGCGGTAAAGGAGATACAACAATACCCAACCGTTTCGCTCGGATGGGCTATGTACCTTGGCATGGCTGTAGCACGATTGTGGGATGATGACTGGGAGATATATTCAAAGTTACCAAACATCTACGAATATATACGCGACAAGCGTGGCTTCGACTACCTCGACGAGGTGGTACGTGGCGACATACTCGGACTCAAGGACAAGGACTTTGACCACATGGAGAAAGTGGTACAAGGATGTGCCCAGCAGGTGCTTGACAAGATTCGCCACGAACAGATTGAGCCACAGAGTCCGCTTGCATTCCATGCATACGTCAAGAGTGTTCGTACTCTCTACCGCATAGGTGCAGCCGTAGAACTCAAGGCCCTCGGATATAAGTTTGAGAAGGTGGGATAAAATGCTCACAAAAGCAGTCGCCCAAACTCACGACAATTTGTATTACAAACTGTCTGGAGTTTGGGCGACAACTATAAGGAATGGTCTTCCCACCCCTACTTTCGTGTCTGTCCGTTTCCCTTGATTATCCACTTGTATGTGGTAATCTCTTCGAGAGCCATAGGTCCACGGGCATGGAGTTTCTGGGTGCTTATACCTATCTCTGCATCAAGTCCAAACTGTGCTCCGTCAGTAAAGGATGTTGGGGCGTTATGATAAACACAAGCGGCATCCACCTTTTTGAGGAACAGGTCGGCAGCTTGGTCATTATCCGTAATGATACACTCAGAATGTCCGCTGCCGTTCCTGCGGATATGTGCTATTGCCTCGTTAATGTTGGCAACAGTCTTTATAGCCATAGTGTATGACTGGAACTCTGTGCCATAGCTTTCCTCCGTTGATGACTTGAGAAGTTCGGCAGGATAATTGCCTGTGAGAGCTGCAAGAGCTGGAGCATCAGCATATATGAGTACATTGCTTGCCTTGAGTGGTTCACATATTGCAGGAAGGTCACCGAGGCGGTCCTCGTGAATGATGGTGCAGTCGAGGGCGTTGCACACACTCACGCGACGTGTCTTGGCGTTATTGATAATCCTTGCACCCATCTCCACATTTCCGTCCTTGTCAAAGTAGGCATGGCAAACACCAGCACCCGTCTCGATAACAGGTACACTTGCCTCTTGACGCACAAAGTCAATGAGTCGCTTACTTCCACGAGGAATGACGAGGTCAACATATCCATTGGCATGGAGCAACTCGCCAGTAGCCTCATGAGTTGCAGGAAGAAGCTCTATTATGTTTTCATTTACCTTAAATTTCTTCAGCACATTCTTTATAATACCAACGATGGCACGATTACTATCATCGGCATCCTTTCCTCCCTTCAAGATACAAGCATTACCCGACTTGAGGCAGAGTGCAAATACGTCGAACGTTACGTTAGGGCGTGCCTCATACACAATACCTATCAATCCGAAAGGTACGCTCACACGAGTCAGTTCAAGTCCATTTGGAAGGACATGATGCTTGAGCACACGTCCAAGTGGTGAAGGCAGAGTGCTGACCTTTCGTGTGTCGGCTGCTATTCCCTCTATGCGTTCACGTGTGAGCATAAGACGGTCATACATAGGATTTGACTTATCCATACGACTGAGGTCCTTGGTATTTGCCTCAAGAATGTTGTCAGTCTGTGCAATGGCAGCATCTGCCACAGCATTGAGAATCTTGTTTATCGTATTATTATCAAGCATAGCGAGGTCTATGCTCGCATCTTTCACCTTCTGAAATGTGTCTATTAGTGTCATGTTTTTTGTGAGTTCTTAAGTTTGTGAGTTCTTAAGTTTTTCAGTTCTTGCCTTATTACTTTTTTCCGTTCAGTATTATCAAAGCGGCAATACATCCTGGCACCCATCCGCATATTGTGAGGATGGTTGTTATCACTATGCTACCGCATCCTTGGTCAAAAACTGCCAAGGGAGGAAATATCAAACAGAATAAGACTCTTATGCAACTCATAATGTAGAAATGTTTTTTGTGTTTGCAAAGGTATGAAAATTAAGTGAAAAGTGACATGTGGAAGAATGAAAATATTCATCGCATAGGATTTTTGCATAGGCAATTCCCCACAACAATAGGGAAAGTACCTCGACGGATATGAATTCCCCTTTGGCATAGCTCGACAAAAGCCTCTATCTTTGCAGCATCAAAAACAAAAAACAAGTATTCACCGAGTGCAAGTCACTCATTAAATATAGGAGGTTCAGTTATGAGACGCAATACTTACTTCGCTTTTGCAATGATGGCAATGATGGCAATGGCAAACACTACATACGCTCAGAGATTTGAAGGTCGTGGTGGACACAGAGAAGGTGGTCGCGAAATGGTAACTAATCATAATGGCGGATTCCAGATGAGAGGTCATCGCAACGAAGGACGTGGAATGAATGAATATCGCGACAGACACGATATGAACAGAAACCACGGAGGTCGTGAGTTAAATATGAATCATGGTGGTCGTCCAGAGTTGAGAGGTAACTTCCGTAATCATGACAGACATCACGAGGTTGGACATTTCGGTCACAACATACATCGTCCTGTAATAGCCGATCATCATTTCCGCGGAACATTTGACCACAGAGGTCACGTTCATGGATGGGAAGGTAGAGTACGTCACCTCAATGGTCGCTGGGGCTACTTCCGCAACAACCGCTGGTACTGGTACAACCGCTACTTTGAGCCAACTTACTACTTTGCAACTCCAGTACATCACTTCAACGATTACTATTTCCTGGAGAATGACTGCTACGTTCCTGGTTGGGAAGGCAGAGTATGCTACCGCAATGGTCGCTGGGGTTATTTGAGAGGTCGTGACTGGTACTGGTACGATACTTACTTTGAGCCAGATTACTACTTTGCTCGTCCAGTAGCACATTTCCACAGCCACGTTTGTACAGCTGACCGTGTTGTAGGTGCTGTTGCAGGTGGATTGGTACTTGGAACAATCATTGCAGCACTCTGCAACTGATGAACACAAGGAGTCAGGAATGAATGGAAACGGCCAACAAAATAAGGTAAGGGAAAAATGATGAAAGTAAAATATGTTAACAGCAATTAGATAGATTGAGAGGAACGACCACACACCTACGCAATTTAATCAATAATTTCAAGATTATATGCCCACATGAAAAAATGTTGTAAACGGGTTTTGTTGAATAATAGATGTTGAACAATCGGACTCTAAAGAGGTTAGTTTTTTAAAGGTAATTAGATTCAGGATAAAGTAAGAAACTGTTTTCAAAAAGGTGATAACGTGAGTGGCTATGCGAGTGATTCGTATAGCCACTTTTATATTTGATGTAAAAGTCCAAGACAAAGCATTTGCTCGGAAAAAATTATATTGATTGCAATCTTGACATTACACTCCTTCGTAACGATTTTCTGACAAGCAGGAGTTTTTGGAAGAATATTATGGAAACACACGATTGAACTTGCTGAAGGAAGAATATGCTTGTATATTTGTATTGCAATTCGACGGCAAAACTTTTTCATCCATAGTAATAGTTAGTTGTCTCACGAAGCCGACACGAAGGGTGCACGAAGGGTTGCCGAAGGATTTTACACATATATTGTGTCCTGACGTAATCTGTTTGGAACTAACAAGTGTGAGACTCTCACATTTTCCTTATGTTCCTGTTCATTTCTCTTAGCAAATGTAGAGGAAGGTAAGAGGATGATAAGAGGAAAAGATGGAAAATTTGATAAAAAGAACGGAAATAGACAACTGTAATGAACATTATTAGGTGGAAAATAATGGAATTGACGCTTGCTTTTTGCTGTTTCGTGCTTTTTTATCGCCAATAATGATTGTTAACATGAAAAAAAATTGTACTTTTGCCTTTGCTAATACAGTAAAACAAATAGCATTAAAACCTAAACTAAAATAAATATGAGTTTAAAAATCATTGTTCTCGCAAAGCAGGTACCAGATACTCGTAATGTAGGTCCTGATGCGATGACCCCAGAGGGAACAGTTAACCGTGCTGCACTTCCAGCCGTGTTCAACCCCGAGGACTTGAATGCCCTTGAGCAGGCTCTCCGTCTCAAGGATGCTAATCCTGGTTCTACTATCACCATGATTACCATGGGTCTGCCTAAGGCGGCAGATGTGCTTCGTGAAGGAATCTATCGTGGCGCTGACGAGGGAATACTCGTCTCTGACCGCCCTCTCGGTGGTGCCGACACTCTTGCTACAAGCTACACTCTTGCTCAGGCTATAAAGAAGGTGGGCGACTATGACATCATCCTCTGCGGCCGTCAGGCTATCGATGGCGATACTGCTCAGGTAGGTCCACAGGTGGCTGAGAAGCTTGGTCTCACACAGATTACCTATACAGAGGAAATACTCTCAATAGACAAGGCTGCAAAGAAGATTGTGGCAAGACGTCATATTGATGGTGGTGTTGAGACTGTCGAAGGTCCACTTCCTATCGTGGTAACTGTCAATGGTTCGGCTGCTCCTTGCCGCACTCGTAACGTGAAGCGTGTATGGGCTAACAAGAACCGCGAGTTTACTACATGGGGTGCTGCCGACATTGATGCTGACCCAATGCAGATTGGTAAGGCTGGTTCGCCAACCAACGTGAAGGCTGTCAAGAGCATCGTGTTCAAGGCTAAGGAAAACAAGACTCTCTCTGCAAGCGATGCTGACATCGAGGGTCTCATTGTTGAACTCATGGAATCTAATACAATAGGTTGATTTCAAATCTATAATTTGAAATTTGACGTTTAAAAGTTATGAATAGCGTATTTGTATATTGTGAACTTGAAGGCAACAAAGTTGCTGACGTAAGTCTGGAGCTTCTCACCAAGGGACGCAAGCTTGCTAACCAGCTTGGTGTTAAGCTCGAAGCACTCCTTATTGGCAGCGGACTTGACGGAGTTGAGAGCCAGGTACTTCCATACGGAGTTGATAGAGTACATATCTTTGATGCTGAGGGACTCTTCCCTTACACATCACTCCCACATACATCTGCCGTGGTAAACCTCTTCAAGGAGGAGCAGCCACAGATTTGTCTCCTTGGTGCTACCGTCATCGGTCGTGACCTCGGTCCTCGTGTTTCTTCAGCACTTCATTCTGGTCTTACTGCCGACTGTACTCAGCTGGAGATTGGCTCATTCGACATGAAGGTGAAGAACGAGGCTGGTGAGATGGTTGACAAGCACTATGAGAACCAGTTGTATCAGATTCGTCCTGCATTCGGTGGTTCCATCATTGCTACCATCGTAAATCCTGAGCATCGTCCACAGATGGCAACAGTACGTGACGGTGTGATGAAGAAGGAGATTGTTGATGCCAACTACAAGGGTGAGGTCGTAAAGCATGATGTGGCTAAGTACGTTCCTACTACTGACTATGTAGTGAAGGTGCTCGACCGTCACGTAGAGGCTGCAAAGCACAACCTCAAGGGTGCTCCAATCGTCATAGCAGGTGGTTACGGAGTAGGTTCAAAGGAAGGTTTCGACCAGCTCTTTGAACTTGCCAAGGAACTTCATGCTGAGGTAGGTGCAAGCCGTGCTGCCGTTGATGCAGGATGGATTGACCACGACCGTCAGATTGGTCAGACAGGTGTTACTGTTCGTCCTAAGGTTTACATTGCCTGCGGTATCTCAGGTGCCATCCAGCACATCGCTGGTATGAAGGACTCAGGTATCATCATCTCTATCAACAATGACCCACAGGCTCCAATCAACCAGATTGCCGACTACATCATCAACGGCACAGTTGAGGAGGTCGTTCCAAAGTTGATAAAGTACTATAAGAAGAATAGCAAGTAATGGCCCCCCGTCCCCCAAAGGGGGCGGCCTCCGGAACCAAAATCCGGTCGGGCTAACGTGTTTTTTTGAAATTATTATCTAATAATTATATGGCTATCTACCCCCAACCGGATGGCCGCCCCCTTCGGGGGTCGGGGGGCTGAACTATGGCAAATTCCTATACCGACGTTCCGGAGATTAAGTTTCACATGGACCATCCATTGATGAGACGTATCGTAGAACTTAAGGAACGCAACTTTGCTGACTATGGTCAGTATGATTATGCTTGCAAGGATTATGAGGATGCACTCGACAACTACGACAAGCTCCTTGAGATTGCAGGCGATGTAAATGCCAACATCATTGGCGTAAACGCAGAGGCTGTGGATGCTGAAGGCCCTGGATGCAAGGACGGACGCATGATTTATGCTTCAAAGACAGTTGAGAACATGGATGCTTGTATCAAGGCTGGTCTCAACGGACTCACCATGCCACGTCGCTATGGCGGTCTCAATGTGCCAATGACAGTCTATTCTGCTGCCAACGAGATTGTCAGCGAGGGCGACGCAAGTTTCCAGAACATCTGGTCACTTCAGGACTGTATCGTCACACTCTATGAGTTTGGCGACGAGGAACAGCGCAAGAAGTACATCCCACGTGTATGTGCTGGCGAGACAATGTCAATGGACCTCACAGAGCCAGATGCTGGTTCTGACCTCCAGTCTGTTACACTCAAGGCTACATTCGACGAGAAGGAGAACTGCTGGCGTCTCAATGGCGTTAAGCGATTCATCACTAATGGTGACTCTGACATCCATCTCGTGCTTGCACGTTCAGTTGAAGGTACTAAGGACGGACGTGGTCTCTCAATGTTCATCTACGACAAGCGCAATGGTGGCGTTAATGTACGTCGCATTGAGAACAAGCTCGGTATTCACGGTTCACCAACATGTGAGCTTGTATATAAGAATGCAAAGGCAGAGCTTTGCGGCTCTGAGAAGCTCGGTCTCATCAAGTACGTCATGGCACTTATGAATGGTGCGCGTCTTGGTATTGCTGCTCAGTCAACTGGTCTCCAGCAGGCAGCATACGAGGAGGCACTTGCATACGCCAAGGACCGTAAGCAGTTCGGTAAGGAAATCATCAACTTCCCAGCTGTCTATGATATGATTGCCACTATCAAGGCTAAGCTTGATGCCGGACGTTCTATGCTCTACATGACTTCACGCTATGTGGATATATACAAGGCACTCGACGATATATCAAAGGAGCGCAAGCTCACTCCTGAGGAGCGTGACGAGTACAAGAAGTACTCTAAGCTCGCAGATGCGTTCACACCACTTGCCAAGGGTATGAACTCAGAGTTTGCCAACCAGTCAACATACGATGCCATTCAGGTACACGGTGGTTCTGGTTTCATGCTTGAGTACAAGTGTCAGCGCATCTATCGTGATGCTCGTATCACTTCTATCTACGAGGGTACAACACAGTTGCAGACTGTAGCTGCCATTCGTTACGTTACCAATGGATTCTACCAGAGCGTACTTGCAGACTTCGAGGCAGAGGCTGTTGCACCTGAGTACAAGAGCTATGCAGAGCGTCTCGTTGCTATGCGTGAGAAGCTTGCAGAGGCAACGGAGAAGGCAAAGGCACCAGGCAATCAGGACTTCCTCGACCTCTGTGCACGTAAGCTCTACGAGATGTCAGCCCTCACAATCATGGGCCACCTTCTCCTTCAGGACACCCAGAAGGCACCAGAGATGTTTGGCAAGAGTCTCAAGGTATTCATGAACTATGCCGAGAGCGAGGTTGCAAAGCACTTCAACTATGTAAATGCACTTGACGAGTCACAGCTCGATGCTTATCGTCAGATTTAACTTATAACATCATAAAACAAAGAGGGTATGTCTGTTGCCGAACTTTGCTCCTGCATGGCATACCCTCTTTCGTTGGTTTAGTATAACATACATTATCCGATTTGTAACCACAAAAAATGGTGCAATATGACTATACAAGAATTTAGAGATTATATGGCATCTAGCAAGCCCGTTGCTGGCGGTAGCGAAGTCCATATGATGTTTCACAAGTTATCACAGGAGGCTCTGAAGATAACGGCAGAAATCAATGGCTGTTACCATACGCCAGAAGAACTGCACGATTTACTGGAACAACTCTGGGGGCGTGAAGTGCCAAAGACAGTCGGCTTATTCCCTCCTTTTCACACCGATTGCGGAAAGAATACCGTTATTGGTGAACGAGTATTCATCAACATGGGCTGCAAGTTTCAGGATCAGGGCGGCATCACCATTGACGAGGGCGCACTCATAGGTCACAATGTCGTGTTAGTCACCATCAACCACGACCTTAATCCAGCCAACCGCCAGAGTATGAGTTATGCACCTATTCACATTGGCAAAAACGTCTGGATTGGAGCCAATGCCATTGTGCTTGCAGGTGTGACTATTGGCGATGGAGCCGTAGTAGCTGCTGGTGCAGTAGTGACAAAAGACGTGGAGCCGAATACCATTGTTGGTGGTGTTCCAGCCAAGATGATAAAAAAGATAGAGATAAAAGACAGATAAATCGGAATTTATATGAGGACCATTGAATATACTTTTAGTAGATTGTGCTTTAAGGCAGATATAATAGAATCCTTGGATGATAACGATGTATTTATTGTACATACTCCAGATGGTAGTTTTCGCATGACAAAAGCAGACTTCTATAGAGTATTTCCAAAAGTACCTAAAACAAAAAGTTATCAAGAAGGAAGAATTTATCACTGCAAATATCCACCGCAGCGAGCAATGCAGTTTTTAACAGAATCGATTTCGAATCATCAAGGTGAGGATAAAAGAATCTATATGGATTTGATTGGTGACGAAATTCGAGAAAAGATAAAAGAGATTGGCTTGCTGTGGCATAAGTCAGAACATAATCCTCATATTGATAAAGAAATAATGAGTCATTGGGAAGGAATAATTGAAACATGGATTAAAGATGAAAGAATGCCTTTGATAGTCCGAAAGGATACGAGTAAGAAAGGCCAGGCTTTTCGCCATCCCAGTGGTCGAGAAATAATTATTTCAGATAATACATTCGCTATTTGGATTTATGGTAGAGTTTTAAAAAGGGAAATTTATTCTCTGTCCCAATTGAGGGATATGCTAAGTCAGAATAAAATACCAATGGTTTTTATACAAACAGCGGATGTAAGAGAAAAAGGGAAATACACAAAACCATTGGGGAACTTCTCATTACCAGAATGGAAGTTATGTCATATTGAGCCGATTGGATTCAATACCAATAAAAGTTTGGAAGAAATAGATATTAATGATATCAAAGAACATTTTAGGAAATACGCAAGTCCCAGGAATATGTTTGTTCTTCCTAAAGAGATTGGTGATTTAGGAGAAATACCTATATTCATTGAAGAACAAAAATACCAATAATCTCCAGTTTATAGAATAGACAAATAGATAATGGCAAATATTCAAATCATACAAGGTGACTTTGAACAAAAGCTGAAACTTCAGTTCGCTCCTGGCATCAAAGCTGGATTTCCATCTCAAGCTGAAGACTACAGCCATGAGACGCTGGATTTCAATCGTGATTTAATTAGGAATCCAGAAGCAACATTCTATGGCAAGGTGGAAGACGATTCAATGATTGAAGCAGGTATCAATGATGGCGATATAGCTGTCATTGACCGCTCCGTTGAGCCACGAGATGGTGACATTGTTGTCGGTTATATCAATGAGGAATTTACAATTAAATATCTGGATTTGAGTCATCGCAACGAGGGATTTATTGAGTTGCGCCCTGCCAATAAGGACTTCAAAACTATCCGCATTGATGCAGATGATGATTTTGAAGTGTGGAGCGTGATTATTTGGACTATCAAAAAATGGCGATAATAATACATACAACATTATGAAAAGAATTTTGACGAGTATTTTGTTTCTCCTCGTTATCATGTGTTCTTATGCACAGACAAAACGTTATTATTGTGAGGTAAAAGGCATTGAAAATGAGCATTCTGGTCTTAAAATCATATTAGATTTTGGGAACCAAGCATCTTATAATATGTGGGGAGATTTAAGTGACAAGCTAAAATTTGTGGATGAAAAGAATGGTAAAGTGATAAAATTCAACAGTATGGTTGATGCTGCAAATTATATGGTCGAAAAAGGATGGCAATTTCAGCAAGCATATTCATCAACATACAGGGGTAACCCTATTATACACTGGATATTCTATAAAGATGCAAAGTCCATTGAAAAAGCTAAGGAAGGCATAATGACTAAGGAAG
The DNA here is from genome assembly GCA_017540585.1 of Bacteroidaceae bacterium. GTDB lineage: Bacteria > Bacteroidota > Bacteroidia > Bacteroidales > Bacteroidaceae > Minthosoma. Next base: position 25,220 of record JAFYAT010000026.1, read on the forward strand.
AATACAACAAAAGCCATAAGTAAATGTACGGCATCATTGACTGCGATAACTGTTACGTATCATGTGAGCGTGTCTTTCGACCAGACCTGAAGGACAAGCCTGTCGTTGTTCTCTCGAACAATGACGGTTGCGTTGTGGCACGCTCTAATGAAGCCAAGAAGATGGGTATCAAAGCCTGAACACCATATTTTCAACTGGCAGAGCAGTTTCCCAATCAAAAGATTGTAGTATTCTCGTCAAACTATGAGTTGTATGGTGAACTGACGAGCCGTGTGGTTTCAATCATCAGCAAGGAGGCACCTGCCTACTTCCGTTACAGCATTGACGAATGCTTTGTCCATCTTGATGGCATGGAGCATCTGGATTTGAAAGCATGGGGCGAAGAACTTCATAAGAAGATTAAGCGGAATGTTGGAATGCCTGTCAGTATCGGGCTTGCCCAAAACAAGACCCTTGCAAAGATGGCAAGTCACTTCGCCAAGAAATACCAGGGTTACCATCATTGCTGTATGATAGATTCGGACGAGAAGCGCATCAAGGCATTGAAGCTCTATCCTATATATGAAGTCTGGAGTATTGGACGACGTTATGCAGCACGTCTTGAAGCTCTTGGTGTAAAGACTTCCTACGACTTTGCCGAGCACAACCAGAGTTGGGTACACGCAACATTTAACAACATCGTCATTGAGCGTACTTGGCGAGAACTTAACGGTAAAGATTGTGTGCCTAATGAGGAAATGGCTAAGAAGAAGAGCATCTGTACCAGCCGTTCTTTCAATGGTATGATTACAGACCTCGACGGACTCCGTACTCATGTATCGAACTATGCTGCCAGATGTGCAGAGAAACTACGTCAGCAAGGTACAGTTGCATCCATTGTAGGTGTATTCCTCAATACAAATGCTTTCCGTGAAGACATGCCTCAATACTGGAACTTTCAGGAAATGCAACTTCTCACTCCATCCAGTTCTACAATAACTATCGTAAAGGCAGCCAATGAGGTTCTTCAAAAACTATATCGCAAAGGCTATCACTACAAGAAAGCTGGTGTTTCGTCATGGGAATCGGTCCGAGCTATCCATTCCAGCCAGATTTGTTCGATTTCAATGCAGAGCAGTTTGAGAAGATGAAACGATTGGATGCCGTTATTGACCGCATCAACAAGGTTAATGGAACTGAGACCATTGTACTTGGAAGTCAGCAATACACTCAAAAAGATGGCAAGGGAAAGGCTAATGTCTTTGCCAACGCCATCAAGCATGACTTTAAGAGCAAGAATCCAACGACTCGTTGGAGTGATATTATTCGGTTAAAATAAGGAATGAAAAAAGAATCAGGATATGACACAGGAACCTTGACTGCCCCATAGGGAGCCTATTATGTACTGCTTGATGTGGCAAAATACTGAGTGAATGACGACCTGCATTTTAAATTTTTTGATTATAAGTAGAACGAATTGTTGTTTCTTTTGCAATGGATTTGTGTATGTCCTCAATGTACTCCAGTACAAAGTGCTGTGAACTGTAGTACATAGCGCTTTGTACTCGTGTTCATCCTTCTGTGAACTGCAGTTCATAGCGCGGTGAACTCGAGTTCACGTGTAGTTTAACGATTTTAGTTGATTACTTGTCCTCTTATTTTTAATGAAGGTTGACTCAGGTTTAACTTAATTTTATTTGTAGTTGACGACCCTTTACTTTAGTCGTAATATGGGTTGACTATTCTGTCACGGTTGCAAAGTTATGACTTTATAATCATGCCACCATATCTTTGATGGCTTTTTCTCTATAACTCTTCCATTTTTTATCCAGTTCACCCGAACAGAGTGCAGCCTGTGCCGGTGTCATCCAGTCAAGGCTCATGTGCGGACGTTCGTTGTTGTAGAAGTCGATTGCAACCTTCAAGGCGTTCCTGACCTCTTCGATGGAGTAGAACGTCATACCCATCAGAAGCTCGTTCTTTATGATGCCGTTGACACGTTCTGCCACGGCATTGTCCTTAGGATCACCGCACTCAGTCATGCTTATCCTTATGTTATGCTTTTTCAGCATATCGGTATATGCGTAACTTGCGTACTGGACGCCCCTGTCAGAGTGATGGATAAGATCTGGCGCCTGGTTGTCGCCAAGACGTTCGAGTGCCATGTTGAGAGCCTCCATGGCAAAACGGGCTTCAAGGCTTTCGCCTACGCACCAGCCGATTATTTCCTTTGTGTAGTAGTCGGTAACAAGCGACAGATAGCAGAAGTCGTATTCCCCGTCCTGTGCGTTGAGGCAGACGACCATGTATGTAATGTCACTAACCCATAGCTGGTTAGGACGCAGAGGAATGAGTTCCTTTACAAGGTTAGGATACAGAGGATAGTCATGGGTGGAGTCCGTCGTCCTGACACGACGCTTGCGTTTGCGTACCTTCAGGCCGTACTTCTCTATGATGTCATAGAAACGGTTGTAGCCGACGCTGTGTTCCGCGCCGAACTCCCTGTGGTACATCTTCCACAGCTTGCCACCGCCTATGCCACGGTCCTTACGGCGGATACGCCTTATGTACTCCACGCAGAAAGCCTCTTCGGCAAGCCTGCGCATGTCACTGTCACCATGCTTGTAGTAGGCTTGAGGAGATACACCAAGCAGCCTGCACTGCGACCTGACCGGATATGCGGCCGTGTCGCGTGTGTGAAGCCTACTTACTACTTGGTGCCAGCTTTTTTTAGGTCGATACCATATACTTCCTTGCCGAAAGAGACCATTTCCTCATAAAAGTCGGCACGAAGCTTCTCCTTCTTCAGTTCGGTTTCCAAGAATGATACCTTATCGAGTAACTTCTTGTAATCTTCTGGACATATGTCATTGACTGTCTTCTTCATATCTTCTGCTATATCTGGATGTTCTGCAGCAAAGGTACGAAGAATATGGAAATAACGACTATGTGTAAGACTCTTTTGTTTCATGACCTCCTTATTTGAGAGGCCATGTACGTAGCGCAGCTCAAAAATCTCTCTCATTTCATTAAAGCGAGATAACTCCTTTGAATAATTACGTTCTTTTGTTGATTCCAACATAAATTTGAACTTTAGGAGTCAACCTTATTTAAAATAAGACAC
>JAFYAT010000027.1 GCA_017540585.1 Bacteroidaceae bacterium
ATTCAAAATTCAAAATTCAAAATTAAGCATGTCCTTTGTGCTTGGACAAAGCCAATTCTGAATTTTGAATTTATAATTTATAATTCTTTACCTTTCCTTTGTAATTTCAAAATTCAAAATTAAGCGTGTCCTTTGCGCTTGGACAAAGCTAATTCTGAATTTTGAATTTATAATTTATAATTCTTTATACCTTTCCCTTGTAATCTCCTCTAGTGACTTGCCCCTTGTGTTTGGACAGCCAATGACACCTACGATGAGGGAGATGAGGAGAAGCACAATCATGCAATAAGCTGCAAGGATGAAGCCTTCGCCATTCTCACCATAGATATAAGTGAATACGAGTCCCCAGATTGCAGAAAGTCCACGTACTACGAAGAACATGAGTCCCTGAGCACCTGCACGGAACTTGGCTGGGAACAGCTCTGAACCCCATAAGGCGTAGAATATCTGTACGGATACACCTCCGTTAAGTCCCCAAAGGATGACGAATGCCCAAAGAGTTGTGAGACTGTTGACTCCAACTGTCACAATGAGCAACCATGTACAGAGGGCAAAGACAAGTCCTGTGATGTAAAGAGCCTTGTGACTTGTACGGTCGATGATGTGTGATATTCCGAATGTGACAACAACAACGGTAGCCCATTGTATGCAGTTCATCCAGTTTGAATACTCGTTGCTTACTCCACCTGCCGTCTCACAGATGTGTGGTGAGAAGAATCCCATGACGCTTGCCACAAGGTTCCATGTGAGATAGATGACAGCAAGGAACAAGGCACTACGGACAGCCACCTTGTTTGTGAACAGTACGGAGAACGATTTGAGCAAACCGCCATTCTCACCATTATTCTTCTCTGCAGCCTTTGTTGACTCGAACTCGGCACTTTCCTCAAGCTGGCGCTGGAGAAGCCAAGCTATGAATGCTACGACAAGAAGGGTGAAGAATACAACTCGTGAACTGAATACCTCAACGGCTGCCTGTGCAGCACCTGTGCCCAGAATGCTGTGAGCCAAAGACTCAACTGGTGCATAGAGATAACCGCCAGGTGCAAGAAGCATGCCCATAAGGAGGATAATCATAGGACCGAAGCCCCATGACATCTGTGAGATACAGATATTGCGTCCACGATTGTTGACTTCCGAACTCTCAGAGATGTATGTCCACGAAGCAGGAACACCCACACCTACAGAGATACCCGTAATGAGGAATCCTGCAAGGAGCATAGGGAAGTTGATGGAGAACATCACGAGCAACACACCTGTCATGTAAACAAGGAGGTTGTAGGTGAAGATGAACTTACGTCCGAATTTGTCGGCAAGGAAACCACCCACGATAGCACCTATGGCAGCACCAAGGGCATTTGCGCTAAGTGCGTTAATCCATCCGAGGTGCATCTCCGAGAGGTCGAGGTAGTTCTTCCACAGAGTGATGCCGCTACCTCCTGCCACGATTGCTCCTGCATCGAGATAGTTGTTGAGAGATACAGCAAGGGTACTCTTCAAAGAAGAGCCCCCCTTCCCCCCAAGGGGGCGTCCCTCCGGGTTCTGTGTGGCTGAATTGTTATCAATATCAATAGACATATTAAATTTATTCTTAGGATTATGTTTGTTCCATCCCCCAAAGGTGGCGTATGCTCCGTAAGGGGGATGAAGCGCTTTTTTTATCTCTTGGATGTTACCTCTGCTACGTACTTCTCAATCTCGCCAATGAACTCCTGACCTACAGGTACGTTGTTGCGAACGCAGAACTCGTCATATACTGCCTGCCATGGCATTGCCTTCTGCTCCTCGATGAGGGCAAGAACCTTGTAGCCTTCGCCAGCAAGTTCGAGCTTGGAAATCATGTCGCGTGGCTCAAGGAGGGCACGGAGCATACACTTCTGTGCAGCACGTGAACCGATGACGTATGCACCAATACGGTTGATTGAACCGTCGAAGAAGTCAAGTCCGTAGTGAACACGGTCGAGAGCACCTGCACGTACAATCTCGAAGAAGAGCTCCTGAGTTGGGTCGTCCATGATTGTTACGTGGTCAGAATCCCAACGTACAGGACGAGAGACGTGAAGCATAAGCTCCTTGATGTATGGGAGTACGGCACTCACCTTGTCAGCTGGTGATTCTGTTGGGTGATAGTGACCTGTGTCGATAGTAAGAATCTTGTCATTCTGAGCTGCGTATGCTGTGTAGAAGTCGTGTGAACCTACTGTGAATGACTCAAGACCGATACCGAATACCTTACCTTCGATACAGTCCTTCATCATTGGCTGTGGTTTCTCGAAAATCTCATCGAGTGACTTCTTGAGTGTGTTGCGATAGAGAGCATGGTTGACGCTTACGTCCTTACAACCGTCATGCACCCAGAGGTTCATGATACATGGGTCATTCTGTGCCTCACCCATAGCGTTGGCAATGTCACGGCAACGCTTAGTGTGCTCTACCCAGAACTTACGGATGCTCTCGTCTGGGTTAGAGAGTGAGAGGCTTCCTGACTTAGGATGAGAGAAAGAAGATGAGTTGAAGTCAAGCTTTGTGTTGTTCTCCTTTGCCCAGTCAATCCATGACTGGAAATATTCTACAGTCACCTCGTCACGGTCAACGACCTTGCCCTTGAAGTCTCCATAAATCTCGTGGAGGTTGAGGCGGTGGTTACCAGGGATGAGTGACTTTGCCTTGAGGATGTCAAGACGAAGCTCGTCTATGTTGCGTGCAGCTCCAGGGAAGTCACCTGTTGACTGGATACCTCCAGACATGGCACCTGCCTGTACCTCGAATCCCTTCACGTCATCTGCCTGCCAGCAATGGAGGGAGAGGTGGAAGTCCTGAAGCTGTTTGAGTACTGTTTCTGTGTCAATTCCGATTTCTGCATAACGAGCCTTAGCTACCTCGTATGCCTTAGAAATTAATTCTGAGTTCATGATTTGGTTTAGTTGAATATTTTGATTGTTATTTATTATTTCTTAAAAACAAAAGTAACATCATTCATAGTCAGTACTGAGTCAATACTTAGTCGGTACTTAGTCAGTACTTTGACGCAACTTTAAATCTTTATTCTCCGACAGCAAATCTTCTTGGTTCTACAAGATTTTTTTACCACGAATTACACGAATTTTCACGAAATTGTAAACTCGCGGCTGTTCCCATTACACGAAGAATTGCTTGCGCAATTACGAATAACACGAATCTTTTTAGCCCGTCAATCACCCGGATGGCATTCGTGTTATTCGCAGACAACACGAGTTGTCTTAGTGTAATAGCACAAATAAACGGATTTGAAAGTTCGTGTAAATTCGTGTAAATCGTGGTTGGAAAAAATCATCGAGTACACGAATTCTTGCAGAAAATTCTTCTTCTGCCATTCTCCGACATTTTATCGAACGGTTACCGAATGGTTAACGAAGGATTGTCGAAGGGTGAGCGTGAGAATATTATTCCTTTCTTTTACCTTGTTACACGAAGATATTTCTGATAAGCATCATCCCATGCAGAAGAATCCTGTGGTGTGTAGGTCTTTGTCTCGATAGAGTTAGCTATGATGCGACGCATATCGAACATGTCGCTGACAAGACCTGTGGCTTTTGCCTGCACCATGATGTTGCCTATTGCTGTTCCTTCTACTGGTCCTGTAACGACTGTAAGACCTGTTGAGTTGGCTGCCATCTGCATGAGGTAGGCGTTGAGCGAGCCACCGCCAATGACGTGAAGCTTCTCTATTGGGAAAGGTGCCATGTCATTGAGGTAGCCAAGTACCTGACGGTAGCGCATGGCGAGTGACTCGAAGATGCAACGTGCCATCTCCTTGTAGTTCTGAGGTACGTGTTGACCCGTGCGCTCACAATAAGACTTGATTGCCTCAACCATGCTTGCTGGGTTGGCAAATTCAGGAGCATCTGGATAGATGAAACTCTGGAAGGCAGGTGCCTCCATGCTGTCTCTGTTTATCTGGTTCACGTCCTTAGGCGCATCCGTCCATTCCTTGCGGCATCGCTCAAGGAGCCACATACCGCAGATGTTCTTGAGGAATCGTGTTGTTCCTTCGATACCGCCTTCGTTCGTGAAGTTATAGTCAAAACTCTTCTTGCTAATGATAGCATCCTTTGTCTCTATACCAAGGAGCGACCATGTTCCGCATGAAAGATAAGCGAAACGCTCGTTCTCTGCAGGTACGGCTGCTACTGCAGAACCTGTGTCGTGACCAGCAACTGCAACGACAGGTATTGCGCCAAGACCCGTCATCTTCTGTACCTCTGGAGTGAGTGTGCCTACGTTATCACCAGGGTTGACGTAACGTCCGAACTGGTTCTCACGAAGACCGAGTACGTCTATGAGTTCGAGGTCAATCTTCTTGGTGCGAGGATTGAGCATCTGACTTGTACTCAGAATGGTGTATTCGCATACTGCCTCACCCGTGAGCATGTACATGAGTGCATCAGGGACGAAGAGAATCTTGTCTGCTGCCTCAAGAGCAGAATCACGGTTCTTGCGAAGCGTAGAGAGCTGGAAGAGCGAGTTGAACTGCATGAACTGAATACCCGTCTTATCATACACCATATCCTTAGGGATAAGTCGGAAGTAGTCCTCCATTGCGTTGTCCGTATGTGGGTCGCGATAGCAGTAAGGATTGCGGAGTATGCCTCCGTCCTTGCCTATGAACACGAAATCCACTCCCCAGGTGTCGATACCGATAGAGGCAATTTCTATTCCCTCGTCAGCCACCACCTTGAGACCACGGATAATCTCATTATAGAGCGCAAAGATGTCCCAGAAGAAATGTCCTCCGGTCTGAATAATGTTATTGGGGAAGCGGGTGAGTTCCCGCTGCTTGAGTTTACCATCCTCTATAGAGCCGAGAATGGTACGTCCACTTGTTGCTCCGAGGTCAACGGCAAAAAAGTTAGTAATAATCATCGTTTCGGATTAGGTTTAGTTCATTTGTCTGCCAAAGGTAGAATAATTTTTTCTTTTTGGCAAACTTTTTCCTTTGTCAATAACAAAACATAGTAAAAAAAGTGGAAATATCTTTTTTTTTACTATATTTGCACAATCACAAAACAGGATAAACCATTATGAAATATATAAGTTGGAATGTTAATGGACTTCGTGCTTGTGTCGGTAAGGACTTTGAGGAGTCATTTAGGAGCCTTGATGCTGATGCCTTCTGCCTTCAGGAGACAAAGATGCAGGAGGGGCAGCTCGATATAGAGTTCCCTGGCTACAAGTCATATTGGAACTACGCACAGAAAAAAGGATACTCAGGAACTGCAATATTCACAAAGAAAGAGCCGCTGAGCGTTGCTTACGGATTGGGTATAGAGGAGCACGATAATGAAGGACGTGTCATCACACTCGAATTTGATGACCACTACCTGATTACTGTTTACACACCTAATTCTCAGGATGGTCTCAAACGTCTTGATTATCGTATGACGTGGGAAGATGCTTTCCGTGACTACCTTCTTCGTCTTGATGCCAAGAAGCCTGTAGTGGTATGCGGTGACATGAACGTGGCACATGAGGAGATAGACCTCAAAAATCCAAAATCGAACCGCATGAATGCGGGATTTACGGATGAGGAACGTGCCAAGATGACTCAATTGCTCGAAAGTGGATTTACAGACACATTCCGCCATTTCTTCCCTACGCTCGAAGGTGCTTACTCATGGTGGAGCTACCGTTTCCATGCAAGAGCTAAGAACGCTGGGTGGCGCATCGACTACTTCCTTGTGTCCAACAGGCTTGTGGAGCGACTTGAAAGCGCAAGTATCCATTCCGAGATAATGGGAAGTGACCATTGTCCAGTGGAGGTGGTGATAAAGTAAAGGTGCTGGCCCCCTCCCGACCTTTTCCCACCCTTGTGCTTGACGCCTGCTGATTCGGCTTCCTTCGTTGCCTCTCACCAGTCGAGCACAGCGCCCTAAACTTTCAGAAAAGATATTCAATCTTTTCTTCAGTTTGTCCCGTGGGGGAGGAGAAGGAGTTACCATAAGGTACAAGTTGTTGGGGTACAATGTGCATTTGAAAAAAATAAAGAAGCGGAACGAAAACAAGAAAAAACATAGGAATATTAACGTGCCTATGTTCCGGATGGCGTTCCTCCCCTCCGAGGGAGGTTAGGAGGGGGCCTCTTCTTTTGTTTTTCTAATTGGCCGCTTGGCGGCAAAAACAGCAATATTGGTTGCATAATTTTTTAGGATAACAACATATTAACGGGAAAAAAGAACATACCATAGCCATCTGTTACCCATTTGGGGTGAGGATGGATGCTTGGTTTGTTAATGCTTATGAAGAAATTGACTTATCTGCTTTTACTATCAATCTTACCATTCGGTTTCTGTATGGGTGATGAGACGCCAGTCGTACCACCCAATGAGGATGTGCACCCGACTGTGCCTTCCATTAAAGCCACACTATCTGATTCGACAAATTCAGATGTTGACACAGTCAACTATGTGCTTCACGACAATCTAAGGCTCGGACAGAAGATAGACCGTATTCTTAATAGCAAACTTAATATTAACGCTAAGAAACTGTCTATCTGTATATTTGACATTTCAACTAATTCGTACATCACACGTCATAATGACGAGGAACTCATGGCACCGGCTTCATGTATGAAGTTGCTCACAGCCGTGACAGCCATCGACCGACTCGGACAGAACTATGCTTTTTGTGACTCCCTCTTCATCAAGGGCGAGGTAGATGCCAACGGCACTCTTCATGGCGACATGATTCTCAAGATGGATGACGATCCACTCTTCTGGGATTTCCGCCAATGGGCAAAGGCTGTTCAGCAACGAGGCATCCGACGTGTGGAAGGAAGTATCATCATGAACCTTGCACGAAGGGACATCCTCAAGCCACATCCTACGGACAAGCCTTGGGACATACAATATCACAAGCTCCCTCTCATGCTCAAGGGTGAGAAATATATCAAGAGTATCTTCAAGAGTACGCTTGCTTCGCGAGGCATAAAGATAAAGGAAGAACCATTCGTTCCTAATGACCCTAACCTCAACGAATACTGGACATCAGTAAGGGAGAATAACAAGGGCAACGACTTTGACCTTGACGGTATGCTTCGCAAGATGGCACTCGAAAATGCATCCAACGGAGCTGAGTGTATTGCAGCCACATCCAATCCGATACTCTCTGTCATCAATCCTATGCTCATCTATAGCAGCAACATGAAGGCGGAGAGCGTATTTTATCATCTTGACAACATTTATTCGGGTATGTGGCAACGTCATAGTCAGTATGGCAAGAGCCCACATGAGGTAGAGCGTTTCCTGAAGGAAAAGATGGGAATAGACACCAAGTCACAAGGTTTCGTGATAAATGATGGAAGTGGACTTTCGCCTATGAACCGTCTCAATGCCAACTTCATAGTTCATCTTCTCCTTTGGTCGTACAACAATCGTCCTCTTCGTGACATCCTTATTCAAGAAGCCCTTGCCGTTCCTGGCATCCCAGGACGTAAAGGTTCTCTCAAGAACCGTATGGCAACAGGCTTTGCACGTGGACGCATCTATTGCAAGACAGGTACTCTCGTATCTACAGGCAGTTCTTCCCTTGCAGGTTTTGCACAAGGACGTAACGGACATTGGTACGCCTTTGCCATCATGCACAAGGATACTCCTGTATGGAATGCTCGTGACTTCCAAGACAGAATATGCAGGGAGATCGTGAGATAAAAGGAAGAAGACCCTCTCCCCATCCCACCCCCTCTATGGGGAGGGTGACTAATGCAACAACATATAAAAACGGTTGTGACGTGTTCGTCACAACCGTTTTTATATATGTTTATGTTTGTCAAAAAGCGTATCTTGAGCCAATTACGACCACGCCTTTATATCCCCAACCCAATTCTGTAAAGAATCGGAAGCCGTGATTGCCGACCTCTGCGCCAAACAACGTAGCTTGGTATGCAAAGACTAATTTCTTCTCTGGGTTTATATTACTTCTGTCCAATTCTACCCAATAATCATTTTCTGTAGCACCATTGCGTCCCAAGGTACGCTCGCAAGTGTTGCTGAGATGGGCCACACCAAGCGAAGCAAGAGAGTAGAAATTCGTTGCCTGATAATGAAACCAATTGTATCTTAAAGATGGCATGAAGTGCCACATATTACTCTTAAATGAATATTCTAAGGTCTCCTCTCCTAGTTTAAAACTTTCATATTTTGGTGAATAAAGACCTCTGTAATTCTTTGCCCAACCAGCACTAAAGCCGAGACTCCATTTCTTCGTCAAGTTATAAGTGTAGTCAAGTGTTAAGCCAAAATATTCCCCAAATTCATTGCCGTTTGCTTCTAAGTCCCCAAAACTATCTATATATTTATAGAAGTGTGGGTCGGCTTGATTACCGAAGCTGGCAGACAAGCCTATTTCATGTCTGCGGAAATCCTGTGCTTGACAGAACAATGGTGCAAGCACCAAAGACAAAGCTAAAATTGAATGTTTCATGTTATTGTATTTTAGAGTTTGTAATTTTCTGTTTTAATAAAAAATACCGTCACTCACGTACGCACCAATCTGATTGCATCGCATGAATTGTGCATGTGAAGTCATGCACATGAAGCCAGCTATAAGAGTTATAAGTATTCTTTTCATCTTTGTTTTTATTGGTTTAGTCTAAGATTTTTAGTATTTCTGCTGGAGTAACAACAATTCGAGTATGCGGAAAATGTTTTGCGTTTCCGGTGATAAGGTATGCATCGTCTTTGCTTAACGCAATTTCGTAGAAAACACGGTCGCTTTCATCTGGCATATATTCGTCAAAATGCACACGTTCCGCATCAAGTCCTTTGTTACGTATGCAATCTATCAATGCATTACGTACATCGGACCCGAATCGAAATTTTGGACGTGAAAGGACCTCTTTGTATTCTTCAAGGATTTCATCGTTGTACAATGGCGTTAACCTGCCATCTCGAACAGCATTTATTACCTTAATGACTGTTGAATGCTCGGATTTTGCCATCAATACGGAGACAAGTACGTTAGTGTCAATAACTACATGAATCATATTTCTGTATTTCCCGTTCTTGATTTCCGCTCTGCTCTATAAGCAGCTATTTCGGCATTTATTTCTTCAAGTGTCATTTCGGACTCCTTGTTACGGCGACGTTCTATCATGTTTTCCTTCAGAAGTTCGCCAAGACGGTCGTCTGATGAATCACATGACTTAACACCTATGGTAAATGGAATACAACGAGCTTCCATAACTGCACGCATGAATACGTTCATTGCTGTATTCACGCTCATTCCGAATTGTTCGCAAAGGCTTGTGAATTGCGCCTTAACATTTGCGTCGGTACGAACTGTCAAAGTTGCTTGTGCCATATTTTAGTTGTTTATTGTTCATGTTATGTATCCATGATGATGTCATCTTGAATGCAAAGATAGTTTTTTTATCGTAAATTTAGTTGACTAAATTGAAAAATTCTTTGTTAAATCATTTTTTTTGTTTAATTTTGCGTTGTCTGACGGGAGAAATCGTTGGACAGAAAGGCGTTTTTGCTTTATCCTAAACATAAAGTCTGGTAAATTTTATAAGGAGGGATGAGTGCAAATGACGCCCACATGTTGTATTTACACGTACAGCCCATGCTGTACTCTGTTCATACTTTAGCGTGGGTGTATTTGTTTCTTGTCATTTCCTTAAGGTTTTACCAGAGCCCATGTTTGATGAACAGAACAAGTCCTCACGCTTTTCTTGTATCTGTTTGTTAACGCCAAATTGGAGGGCTTGGAGGCTATTGGTTTATAAAACAAAAATGAGAAATTTATACTGCACTCCGTTTGTGTTTAACGCAACAAGCTATGAGGAGTATCGAGATGGAAGATGCATTGGAAAGGGTAATGTATCAATGAAAATAATCTCTAAGACTAAAGATGTTGATGGAAATTGGCCATATAAGTTTGCTTTTTTCCATTTGGAAGGAGATTTGCCAATGTCTATAAAAAGAAATTTCGGTATACCAGTTTTTGGTATAGCTAAAGGTGATATACTTGAAGACAGAATTCAATATGGACGTATACCTGACAATGTTAATTTTAATGATCCTACAGATCCTGTTGTATGCAATATATTTTCAAATAAGACATGCATTCGTTTTGCGATGATGAGTCCATTGAGGATTGTTGAATTTTATGGTGGCTTTGAATTGATTGGGGAATAAAATATTCTGTGTTTATAATACCTCGATGTATTTCTGAGTAACAAAGAAGTGGATAACTCGATGTGAGTTACCCACTTCAATATATTTTCTCTCCCCTTCCTTCTGAGTTAAAAGTTAAAAATTATAAGTTAAAACTCTTCAACGAACGGAGTAACTACTCCCCTCCATTTAGGGAGGGGTTGGGGGAGGGTCTTTTATTTACTTCTTTATTCTGAATACCTGGAATGTACGTGCAGGAACGCTGATGCTGTTTGTTGGAGCAGCCACCTTGATGCTTGTTGTCACAGGAACAATCTTTGTTGGAGCATCGAGAGTATTCTCTGCATCGAGGTTGTCAGAGTGGAATGAAGTGAGGGTAGTAGTATATTCACCCTTCTTCAAGCCCTTGAAGTTGAATGTGACATCCTGTGCCTTATCGCCTACGTTGATAACCTTGACGATGTACTCAGATGTGTTCTTGTCCCATACGGCTGAAGCGAAGAGACCGTCCTGATCGTCATTACCAGCAACAGGCTTGCCGTTCATAGTGAGCTTGAGCATGTTTGTACCCTTGTTGAGAGAGTAGAGCTGCTGAACGTAGTATGAACAAGAGTTGAAGCTGCGGAGGTTATCGTACCAGATAGCATCTGGACGCCACTGCCATCCCTCTACGTGTGCGAAGAGTGGTGCGTATGTAGCCATCTCAACAACATCGGCATTACGCTCAAGACCTGTCATGAATGCTGCCTCCATGAGGGCAGCGTTGAAGTGATTCCACTTCTTGCCTTTTCCGTGACAAGCGTACTCACCGGCGAATACCTTTGGTGCCTTCTTGCTACGATCATAGTTGTCATAACGGTTTGCACCACCGAGGCGCTTGCCACTCTTGTCCTTAGCCTTGCCGAGGAACCACTCCTCATTGCGGTAGAAGTGCTCGTCGTAAAGGTCTGCACCAAGCTCCTTCATACGTGGCTGAAGTATGTCGAACTCAAATCCCTCAGAGTTAGGACCTGTAGTACCGATAAGCTTAATCTCTGGGTGAACCTTGCGTACAGCATCAACAAAGATCTTGAGACGCTTTGTGAATGCAGGGTTGTCCTTGTAATCCCACTGTTCATTACCGATAGCGAGGTACTTGAGGTTGAATGGTGCTGGGTGACCCATGTCGGCACGGAGCTTTGCCCACTTGTTCTTTGCAGGGTCGCCATTAGCGAACTCGATGAGGTCGATGCAGTCATCAATATATGGCTGGAGCTGGTCGAGTGGTACGTGTACCTCGTCTTCATGCTCTATACCGTTCTGATACTGACAGCTCATACCTACGTTGAGTACAGGAAGTGGCTCTGCACCAATCTCCTCTGAGAGCTGGAAATACTCGTAGAAGCCAAGTCCGTATGACTGATAGTAATCTGGGAAGTAACGGTGTGTGAAAGTGTAGTGCCAACGGTTCTCATTGAGAGGACGGTTCTCTACTGGTCCTACTGAGTTCTTCCACTGGTAGCGTGTTGCAAGGTCTGTACCCTCAACGATACATCCTCCAGGGAAACGGAATACTCCTGGCTTCAACTGCTCAAGAGCTTCTGCAAGGTCCTTACGCATACCATTCTCATGTCCCTTGTATGTGTCAACAGGGAAGAGTGACACGTGCTCAAGGTCAGTTGTTACCTTGCTGTCACCCCATACACGGAGATGTGCCTTTGCAAATGTCTTCTTTGACTTGATTGTGACTGTATATTTCTTCCATTCCTTGCCTTCGATGTCGATGCCTGCATTACCGAGCTTCTGGTCATCTGACATTGTTGCGTTATCAACAAGGTCAATCCATATCTTGCTCTTGCCACCCTGTGGACAGCGTGCCCATACAGAGAAGCGGTATTCTGCATTAGCCTTAACACCGATTCCGAAGAATCCGTGGTTCTCAATCATTGTATGCTTGTCGTTGTGTCCAGAAGGAGCGAGGCGCACATAGTGTGGATTCTTGTTGAATGGTCCGTCGTTCTTGAGCGATACCTTGCCTGATATTGTCCATCCTGCATAGTTGTTAGGGAACTCGAATGAGCGGTTTATGAGCAGCTCGCCATAAAGACCACCATCGGCTGCATAGTTGATATCCTCAAAGAAGATACCGTACATAGTGCTTGGAATTGCACCGCCAATCTTTGACGCATTGATGTCAAATGTATGGTTCTGTGCCGACATGCCAGTTACGACTGCCATTGCAGCAAGTAATGAACCGATTTTCTTCATAATTTTATTATTAGTAGGTTTAGTTAATAATATTATTGATTTGTTATTTGTTGGGCAAAGATAAAACAAAAAATTGATAAATGTTGTAACTTTGCGCACTTAATTGACAAACAATAGAACAATGTAGGAGAAATTTAAGTAAATCAAGGAACATGAACCATTATTATAAGGAAATTATAGGGGCAACAGCCTTCTCCACCACCCGTCACGGAGGTGTGTCCGTTGGTGCTTACGCAAGTTTCAATGCCAACCACTATTGTGGTGACGACCCTGAACATGTGGAGGCTAACCGTTCACTTCTCTGCTGTGAACTCGGTATTGACAAAGACCACCTTATCGTGCCTCACCAGACTCACGACATACGCACACTCGTTATCGACAATGATTTCTTCTCCTTTTCGTTATCTGCAAGAGCTGAGCGCCTTGAAGGCATTGATGCCGTGTGCACAAACCTTCCAGACACTTGTGTGTGCGTATCGACTGCCGACTGCATTCCTATCTTAATATATGATGGTGTGCACAATGCCATATCTGCTGTCCATGCTGGTTGGCGAGGAACGGTAAAGCGCATAGTGGAGGACAATCTACGTGTAATGCACAAGGCTTACGGCACCAATCCGTCCGATTGCCATGCTGTCATAGGTCCAGGTATCTCACTCGATGCCTTTGAGGTTGGTGACGAAGTTTATGATGCGTTTTACAACGAAGGGTTCGACATGACCCTAATTGCAAAGCGTTATCCTGCCAGCAGCCACAACATACTATCAGCAACTCCTACAAAGAGAGATAGCTTCAAGTGGCACATTGACCTTCCACTCTGTAATAAACTACAGCTCCTCCATGCAGGACTCCACGAAGACCGCATCCACCTCTCTGGCATCTGTACCTACACTCAACACTCCGATTTCTTCTCCGCTCGCCGCCTTGGCATCAAGAGCGGCAGAATACTCAATGGAATAATACTGCAGAATAAATAGACTGGCTTTACTGATACATATTTCCATACGCTGATAAAGTCTGTATATTTCTTTTTTCTCTTCACGGATAAATATGAGTTGTGGCGTCAAATTTTTTTACGTTTTACGTTAAAATATTTGACACCAGTCAACTATTGTGCTGACGAGGGAGAATGAATGATACAAAGTTTGTACCTTTGCCCCCGATAATAACTCGTATATACAAAAAAAACGACAGACAAGGCAAACGGCTTTGTAACGATTGACAAAAAGAATGAAACCGAAACTTTTATTTATGACAGCATGCGTGTGCGCCAATACTGTAGCACACGCCGATGAGCAGAGCGACAGCACGGCCAGACAGGATGATCTGGATGAAGTAGTGGTGACTGCATCGCACTCTGCAAAGCAACGACTCAATGAGATACAAATCGGGGTGGAAAAGATTGACATCAAGAAGATGACACAGGTACCTGCTCTTTTCGGCGAAAAGGACATAATCAAGTCACTACAGATGCTTCCTGGCGTGAAGTCGGATGGTGAAGGCTCTTGCGGCTTTCAGGTGAGAGGCGGCACTTCGGCACAGAATCTCGTATTGGTGGATAATACGCCAATGTACAATACTGGACATCTCGTTGGACTTTTCTCAGCATTCAATGATGAGGCTCTACAGACAGCAGCACTCTACAAGGGACAGATTCCTGCAAAGTATGGCGGGGCAACATCTTCCGTACTTGACATCACGACAAAGACGGGTGACATGTATGATTGGCATGGAGGTGTGAGTGTAGGTCTTCTTGCGAGTAAGGTGTTTGTAGAAGGACCTGTTTCTGAAGACAAGGTAAGTTTCCTGCTTACTGCACGTAGGTCATACATGGACTTGTTCCTAAAGGCAGCTCCTAAGTACAAGGACAATACGCTGAATTTCTACGATATCAACTATCGTACAGATATCAATGCTTCGGCAAAGAACAAACTGTTCGTGTCGTTCTATTATGGCAAGGATAACATGGCTGTTGACGACCTCATGGAGATGCACTGGGGCAACACGACCCTTACAGGAGGATGGAAACACCTTGCCAACGACTATCTGCGTTTCAATACTACACTTGCTTATAGTTTCTACGGAAGTAACATGGGCTACTTCGTGGCAGAAAAGAATTATGTGTTCGATGCTCATATACAACAGGGCATTCTGCGTGAAGACATCGATTGGCGACCAAGTGAGCGTCACTCCGTGTCTGCTGGTGCACAGGCTGCATATCAGGACGTGCTTTCTGCCGAATGGGATTGTATGTCTCTGCATGAGAAGAATGGACGTAACAGATGGGACATCAGCACATGGATAAATGACGATTGGAAGATAGGGCGTGCCTTTGAGGTATCGGCAGGATTACGCTACAACCACTTTGGCTTATACGACAATCTCGAACCACGTGCAAGCATGAAGGTTAATATAGGAGAACACCACAGCATAAAGGCTGGATACAGCCGTACCACACAGAATATACACGCAATACGCAACTCAAGCATGTCTATGCCGATGGACAGATATACTGTCAGCACATCGTTCGTCAAGCCGGAGAAAGCAGATCAGGTAAGTCTTGGATACATCGGAATGACCCGTGATGAGGACTATGACTTCAGCATCGAGGGTTACTACAAGTGGGTGAAGGACATCTACGATTTCAAGGATGGCAAGAACTATACTTCGGATATCGAGATAGAGAATATTATCCTCGGTGGTAAGGGGCGTGCTTACGGACTTGAGTTCTGTGCACACAAGAACAACGGAACACTCACGGGATGGCTATCATACACACTCTCATGGAGTGAAAACAAGATAGATGGCATAAACAACGGCAATTGGTACACAGCCAACAACGACCGTCGCCATGACATCAAGGCGGTGGCTATCAAGAAACTCGATAAGAAGTGGGATTTGTCTGCTTGTTTCGTCTATACTTCGGGTCAGGCCCTTACGGCGCCAAGTGGCAAGTATAAGATTGATGGCACGACTACATTCTACTATGCTGAGCGTAACGGATACCGTGCACCTGCATGTCATCATCTTGACTTGAGTGCCATCCGTACCAAGCGTACAAAGAAGTACGAGCAGCAGTGGACCTTCGGTATATACAATATATATAATCGTGAGAACCCATACGTGATAACATTTTCAGAGGACAAGACTAAAGCCACTGGCACGAGTGCCAAACAGACCGCCCTCTTTGGAATGATTCCGTTCGTATCTTTCAGCGTGAAATATTAAAACAGTTGGCCCCCTCCCCGACCTCCCACGAGAGGCTGACCCTCTCCCCAACCCTCCCCCTCTATGGGGAGGGAGAAGTTACTCTGAACGCTCAGGGGCAGATAGCTTTTTGGGGGCTTAGTAGTTTGCCACCGTTTCCGATGCGTCAGCATCGGGGGCCTTTATCAGACCAGCAATGAAAAAGATAACATACACAATACTTGCAGCAGGCATAGCCCTGCTCACATCATGCGAGAAGGAACTCGATTTCGCATACAACAACATCGAACCGCTATATGTCGTTGAGGCTAACCTCACCGACGACGGTGCAGTTGCCAAGTTGTCAAAGACACTTAGCATGACAGATACAGTATGGAATAAGGATGTCACCAACGCTTCCGTTGTCATAACGGGTGAGGATGGCTCACGTTTTGTGCTCCATCACGATAGTGCAGGCATCTATTCGTCAAAGGAAGCACAAGGTATTCCTGGTACGAAATACACCATCCACGTTGAGATTGGCGACTACGTGACTGAGTCGTCATCCATCATGCAGGAGCCGTTCAGTGTCAAGGACTGCTATATGTATAAGTACCTGCTGATGTCCGACGACATCTATGCTGTCCGTGTTGACGTGAACGACGATGGCTTGAAGGATAGCTATTATCATGCTCTCGTTACACGTAACGGCGAGCCATACAAATGGATGATAATAGACAATCGTGGACAGTATGGCGTAGTGGAGATTGACCTTGGCTGTTTCGTCGATTCTGACATGGAGGACCATAAGGAGGATATCCTCGAGGACGGTGAAAAGATTGATGTCGAAGTCCGCAAGGTTGACCGCAAGATATACGACTACTACTGGTCACGTGCCATCGGATTAGACAATTATTCCAATCCGCTCCGTGACTTCACCAATAATACTCTCGGATACTTCTCCGCCTGTTCCGTACAGAAGATGCCTACAATGACATTCAACAGGAAAGAGATAGTGTATCTGAATGAGAGGTAAGTACTACAGCCCCCAGAGAAGAAGAAACACAGAGAACACAGAGGACTCAGAGATATACTTTGAGTCTTCTGCTTTCTGTGTTGAATTGCTAATTTGAAATCAGCGAACAGACATTCGTCCGTTAACTTCCTATTAACAACTCCCGTTAACTTCGGTTAACTCCCATGAACGCACACAAACCATCCCCATGTTTTTTCTTTTATTACTGAACAATTCTTTCATTGTTCAGCATGAATAGTTGTATTGTTCAGGAACAATTCTGTAAATCACTCAATGGTATGGTCGTACCGCTTAGTGGTATGACCGTACCACTGAGTGGTACGACTGTACCGCTTAGGTATTTCGTGAAATGTTCGGGAACAAATGAAGAATTGTTTGGGAAGAGTACAGGATTTGTTTAGGAACACTTAAGGAATTGTTCTTGATGAATGAAAAAACTTTTCTCGGAAACATACGCTTACGTCTGCTACACTGAAACTTGTTATTTTTAGAACCCGCTCCCAAAGGGAGCTAAATGCGCAATTTTTCTCACTGACCGCAGGGAAGTAATCTACGCAATCTTAAATTCAATCTTAACAATCTTTATTTTTAATCTTTACAATTTTCCTCACGAGGGGAAAGTTTGAATGTTTGTAAATCAACGGAGAATCACAGGTAATCGTAATGGTAACAATGTTGGACAATACTTGCATGACATACATTTTATTTAGACATATAACACGGCTCAACAAGCAGAACGAAACACGTCTGTTCTACATGGTTTTTGAATATACTGTATTATGCCTTGCACGATAGGACAGAATGCACTATCTTTGCAAAAAAAATATTGAAATGAAAAGACTGTTTACTTGGGCTGTTGCCCTTTTCTCTCTAATCCTTAGCTCTTGTGGAGACGATGAGATTGTACCCGCTATCAGCAATGAGTATAGGAATGACTCCTTGCCATCATTTGTAGTAGAAGCATTGAATAATGCCAGACTTATATGTGGCGACAGCATTGGTGTAATCAATGATGCCTTTACGAAAAACTATAATACATGGCAATTCAAAGATGACCATGGAAACAATATCAATGTCGATGAAGTTGGTAACGTGGTGATTAAATCTCCAAATAATTCACCTAAGCAATACATAAACTGGGATGTCAGGGAAAGCAAGGTCGTACCTGACGATACAATTCATAACACAGTGTGGATTGGCAAAACTATTATGGCACATGTAACCCCAACAACTCCATCATTTATTTATAAGGAATTATTCTACAATATGCTGAAACAAACTGGTGCAGAGTACGAAGACAGCACATACGAGAATATTGAGACCTATAGATATGAGGACATAACAGGTTATAATGAGTTAAGGTTCAATAATAGTACTTGTCTGCTGACCTCATTGGATACTCTCTGGAATTATGATTATACTTACAACAGAAAGTATAGAAAGGTCAAGGTCAACAAAAAACAGACATTAACTATTGATGACCAAATATATATGGTCACGTTTTCTTCTCAAGATAATACTGTTTATTTGTGGGAATTAGAATTTAAAAATGGCAAGAACGCAAAGGATGGCTATAGAATTGTGAATGTATATAGCACAGAACTTGACAGCGACAATACTTTCACTATTGTGGAAGAGTCCGATTTGATAAAAAAAGAATTGATTAATATTGATACACACGAATCATCAACAGCATATAATTATAGATTGACCGACTCAAATTTATTCATCTACAAAGGAGATGACAAGCATAGAATAGATTATGAGGACGGTAGTCTCGTAATATTCAAGCCATTTATTGACAGTTCAAACAATAAGTACAGTAAGATAATATCACTAAAGCAAATGCGCTAATATCTTTGTGTCACATGCAAATTTGATGTTGGTGAAAAATAAAAAAGATTGTGTGGATTTAAAATAAAGATTGTTAAGATTACTTCCCTACGGTCAGTGAGAAAAAGTTGGTATAAAGATTGCGTAGATTACCTCCCTTCGGTCGGTGAGAAAAGTTGCGTATTTAGCCGCCCTATGCGGGTTCTTTAAGAAAAATCCACCGCAGGTGGAGAGTTTCAGTTTTGTGTGGTGAGCGTTTGTGTTTAACAGGTATTTAACAGCTGTTAAATACCTGTTAAATGTTCGAACAGTACTCGAACGGTGTTCGGACACTGTTCGAGTACTGCTCATTTGTTGTTCATTCAATATTGTATTACGACTGTTTTCTCTGTTGGTAACTTCGTCTCCTCCCCTACGTGGGAGGTCGGGAGGGGGCCGCTTGTCTTATAACTTGATGAGAAAGTCATGAAGTGACTTACGCCACACCTGCCACTCGTGGTCGCCAGGGAATGTGTTGAAGGTGATGTTCAAGCCTTTTGACTGCATATCCTTGACAGCTTTGGTTGTAGGGTTGATGCGCATGTCGTCACGTCCTACGGATATGTAGAAGAGACGAAGGTCACGATTGTACTTCTGGGCATTGGTGATGAGTCCCGGCATTGCCTTTTCTGCATCAAAGCTGCCACTCTCACGAATACCGCCAAAGACACCGGTACTGAAAACACCGAGTGCAGAGAACAACTCCGTGTGCTGAAGTCCTGTGAAGAAGGTCTGTCCGCCACCCATTGACAATCCTGCGAGTGCACGGTTGTTGCGGTCAGCCTTTACCCTGAAATTCTTTTCGATGAAAGGTATGAGACATTCTGTAAGGTCTTGCTCGTATGGCTTCATTCCCTCTATTGAGTAGCCGAATGGTGCGCCAGGGATATTGAACGTACCGTTAGACATGACTACAATCATTTCTTTTGCCTCGCCATTGGCAATGAGGTTGTCCATTATATAGTTTGTCTTGCCTTGGTTCACCCAACCTGTCTCGTCCTCGCCACCTCCATGCTGGAGATACAACACAGGATATTTCTTCTTGCTACAGTCATAGCCCGCAGGAGTATATACCCACACACCTACGTTCTTACCACGAACAGATGAATAGTATTCCATCTGACAGACCTTACCATGTGGTACATCCTTGCAATCGTAGAAGGTACAATCCTTTTCAGGAATGTCGATGGCACTCGTCATACGTCCGCAACCAAAGTAGCTCTTGCTTGCCGGGTCAGCCATATCCACTCCATCCACCGTGAACCAGTAGTAGTGGAAGCCCTCGACCAACGGCTTGGTATGTGCAAGCCATGTTCCGTCCTGCTGTATATGGAAACGACAATCAGGGTCGAGTGACACGCGCCAGTCGCTTGCGTTGGTAGCACGTACACGGAAGAGCACGCTGTTGTCCTGCAATATGCGTGGATAGCCATTGCCGATGTTCGTTACAGGAGTGACGTAAGGTTGATTCTCTGCCTTCTTGGCATTAAAATCCTTCAACTGGGTAAAGCAACAGTCGTTGATTATCTCTTCCAACTTACGGTCTGGATTATTACGAACATGACACTTGTAGTCGAATATCATCATATCGCCATCCTTTGCGTTATATGGTTTCCATAGAGGAAGACCTTCGACATTCGGATTACCCGTATGTGCAAAGTTTGCCCAAGCCGTACTCATGACATCTGCAAGCTTCTGGTCGTCTGCCGTAGGATTAGGCAATTCGCCTTCTGCATGATTGAGAGTATTGAAACAGAACTTGAGTTCATGTCCATGTACAGACCCCTTGTTCACAGGTGACTTCCATGTGAACATATACATATACGTAGGTGCCTTGCGGCGTGCAGAGATATAGTCAGCCGTGATAATAGTCTTTGGACGGAAAAGATGGTCAATGGACAGAAGGTCTTGTGGAGAATGTCCCGGCCAAGCCTCGCCAAATGCCTTGATGTACTCTTCGGTGCGCTCTCCGAAGGTTGGCTGCAAAGCCTTGCGTGCATCATTCATCGTCAACGGTTGGTTGTACGTAAGGCGTTGGAGTTCGTTGAATGTTGTACCGATTATTATCGGTTTTGCATCAGAAAACGAAGCAAAGCCCGGCTGGAAAGGCTGTTGCATGAGCACCTCACCATCAGGTGTAGGACCGAAGCCCCACATCATAGGAGTACCAGGTTTACGGGTACCGATACTCTTGCCCATAGCCCTCTGACCTGCGGCATAAAGCTCGCGATAAGGCACGTCCTTTATCTTGTCTATGTTCTTGTTGTCGATACCGAGTTCGGCAAGCACAGCCTTGCCAAGGCTCTCGGTCATATCCTTCGTGTTTACATTAAGTATCGTACCGCTAAGGATGATAGCCTTGTGGAACAGGTTCTTTGCCTCTGGCATACAGAGGAGCGTGCCCACCTTGCCGCCACCGCCGGACTCGCCAAAGACCGTGATGTTATCAGGGTCGCCACCGAACAAGGATATGTTGGCGTGAATCCACTTGAGTGCAGCCACCACGTCCATCATACCTACATTGCCCGAATACTTGTACTTAGGTGAGCAAGCGGAGAGGTCGAGGAAACCGAGAATGTTAAGGCGATGGTTGATGCTTACCACCACGACATCCTTCTTGGCAAGTCCCATGCCCGGATTCCATGCTGAAGTACCAGAGTCAAATCCACCGCCATGAAGCCACAGCATGACAGGCTTCTTTGCTTTCATGTCTGTTGTCCACACATTGAGTACGCAACAGTTCTCGCTCATCTCCTTTTCGCTCAGTTCGCGGTTGCCTACGTTCTGCATTGCCTGAGGTCCCCAATGGTTGCACACCATGACGGTGTCCCATCTGTCAACAGGCATAGGGGGCATGAAGCGTTCCACCTTGGCGTATGGTATTCCGAGGAAAGCCTTTGTTCCTTCCTGATTGATACCACTCACAAGACCTGACTCGATACGTACCACAGGATTCTGTCCCTTCTTCTGCGCATAGGAGACGCACGACAATCCCAACATGGCTATGACTGCCAACGGTTTGATGTTTTTAAGCATATTAGTTTTTAAGTTTGTAAGTTTTTAAGTTTTTTAGTTCTTGCGGATGTGAGTTTTTAGGTTTTTGAGTTTTTAGGTTTCGTGTTTTTGGTGTTGGTGTTTTTCCCGACGCTGACCATCGGGCACGGTGGCTAAAGTAACTTGAGCGTTCGGAGTAACTTCTCCCTCCCCATAGAGGGGGAGGGTTGGGGAGAGGGTCTGTCCCCCTCGGGGAGGTCGGTGAGAGGGTCTGTCCCCCTCGGGGAGGTCGGGAGGAGGCCGCTCTGTCCTTACCTCTCATACGTATATATCTTCTCACCGTCGTATGTAAAGACGTGGAGACATACAGAGTCGAACTGTTCTGTTGGTTTGTAGTATGAAGGTTCCATAGGTACGCTCATGTAGAGATGTTGGGAGTAGCCTTCGAGTTCATCCTCTGCCTTATAGTGGAAGAAGGTCATGTGCATGGTCTTCTTGTCGGTCAAGTGGTTTGTTGTGATGCTGTCCTTGATAATGTCGTAAACGTGGCTCTTCACTCCACCAATCTTGCTTGATATGATGATGTTGATGTAGTGGCGAGCCTTGTATGCGGAGATGACATCCACAGGATTCTTGTAGAATATGTACGGCTTGTATGTGTTAGGTTCTGACGGAGCAAAGCATTGTGCCTGTGTCACGCTGTATATGGTTGCAAAGGTACTGTCGGATGCAATCTCGATCTGACCAATGCAACGTATGATGGTATCTGCTACCTGCGACTTGATGGTGTTTCCCTCATTGAGCGGATAGTATCGTCCGTTATCAAGTGTGATGCCTTGCACCACGGTGTCGGCATCAATAAGGACATCAAAGTACTCGGTACGGAGACGTGGGTATGTGCCATTGTCCTCGTCCTTGGAACAGGCTGAGAGGATGAGCGTCGCAAGGAGTGCAATCCATATACATTTGTTACAGGCTGTCATCTTTGTTTTATTATTTTATGGGAGTTAACGTCTGTCAACTCCCATGAATATTATAAGTTAATTCTTGAACGAGTGGATAGGAGCTGGTATGCGTCCTCCACGATTGACGAAACGCTCGCTTGAGAATGTGTTGACTGGCATGATAGGCGCATAACCGAGAAGTCCTCCGAACTCTACTGTTTCGCCAACGCTCTTGCCTACGACTGGTATGATGCGCACGGCTGTGGTCTTCTGGTTCACCATACCTATGGCACTCTCGTCTGCTATTATTCCTGCAATGGTGGTGGCTGGAGTGTCGCCAGGGATGGCTATCATGTCGAGACCTACTGAGCATACGCAAGTCATGGCTTCCAATTTCTCTATTGTGAGTGCGCCAGCTTCTACGGCATCAATCATTCCCTGGTCTTCGCTCACAGGGATGAATGCGCCTGAGAGACCGCCTACGTATGAGCTTGCCATCACACCGCCTTTCTTCACTTGGTCATTTAGCATGGCAAGAGCTGCTGTTGTACCTGGAGCTCCAGGGTGCTCAACACCGATGCACTTGAGAATGTCTGCCACGGAGTCACCGATAGCAGGCGTTGGTGCAAGTGATAGGTCGATGATGCCGAATGGAATACCAAGTCGCTTGCTTGCTTCCTGTGCCACGAGTTGTCCTACACGTGTAATCTTGAAGGCTGTCTTCTTTATTGTCTCGCAAAGCACCTCGAAGTTGGCATTGCTGCCGTTCTCTGCCATTGCGTTCTTGTCCATCTGTTCGAGGGCGTACTTCACCACACCAGGACCACTTACACCCACGTTGATTATGGCATCTGCCTCGCTCACTCCGTGGAAAGCTCCAGCCATGAATGGATTGTCATCAGGAGCGTTGCAGAGCACAACGAGCTTGGCACATCCGAGCGAGTCGTTTGCCTTTGTCTGTTCAGCTGTGTCCTTTATGATATCACCCATGAGGCGTACAGCATCCATGTTGATGCCTGTCTTTGTGCTACCCACGTTGATGCTTGAACAGATGCGTTCGGTACAAGCCATTGCCATTGGTATGGAACGGATGAGAAGTTCGTCACTCTCGGTCATACCCTTGCTCACTATGGCGCTGTAGCCGCCGAGGAAATTGACGCCAACCTCCTTGGCTGCCTTGTCGAGTGTCTTCGCCACCTTGACATAGTCTCCTGGAATTTTACAGCAAGAGCCGCACACGAGTGATATTGGGGTGATACTTATGCGCTTGTTGACGATAGGTACTCCAAATTCCTTGGCGATGTCCTCACCAGTTTTCACAAGGTTCTTGGCGAGAGTTGTTATTTTCTTGTAAATCTTCTCGCAAGTGACATCAAGGTCTGTGTCGGCACAGTCAAGAAGACTGATACCCATTGTTATTGTTCGGACGTCAAGATTCTCCTGCTCAATCATCTTGTTCGTCTCGAACACTTCGGACATATTTATCATACTATTGTGGTTGCTCGGTTGGAAGTTATGAATACAGAAGTTATGAAGTTAAGACGTAAGCCTTTTTGAAATTTGAGATGAAAAACCTCTTATCATCCTCAATGACTCCTTAAAACTCCTCAACTATATAACTTCTCGACTTAACTTTTAATTTTTAATTTTTAACTTTTAACTTCTAAATCCATACCAGTGGATTTAGATTCTGTGCATCTTGTTAAAAATATCCTCAAGCTGAACTTTGACCTGAACGCCTGTGTCAGCGCCAATCTTTGCAAGCTCATCGTTGATGACGTCAAAAGGCTTGACAGACTTGGTCATATCAACAATCATCATCATGTTGAAAAATTCCTGCACGATTGTCTGTGAGATGTCGAGAATGTTTATCTGATTGTCTGCGAGGTAAGTGCACACCTTGGCGATAATTCCCACTGTGTCTTTTCCCACAACTGTTATTATAGCTCTTGTCATTTCTTTGTTGTTTCCTTAATAATTGTCGTTTATATTTCTTTTCTCTGCAAAATTACTCAATATAATCTACTCCTCAAAATATTTGCTCCGAAAAAGTGAATACATATTATTGTACTTTGAGGCTTCTATTGAGAGTCAGTACTTAGTCAGTACTTGGTCAGTACTTAGTCAATACTTAAAATCGAGGCTTTTTAGATATTACTCTATCATCGGTAGGAATTTTCCTACATGTTATAGGAAATCCATCCATTGATTTATCCATTATATTGTTTACCTTTGTCACAGATTAAAGAATCAAAAAACTAACCGAAAATGAAAAAAACTCTTTTTGCAACCATAGCAGCCATGCTGTTATCTGTCCCACAAGCAGATGCACAATTGAATATGAATGACTCGGTAAAGTTCATTACCGGAGCTAATGCAGAATATGCAAGTATTCTTAACTATATGAAGCGTGCCATGCGCTTCACCGAAGAAGTACCACAGGAGAAGGTCTATCTCCACTTTGACAATACCGGGTATTTTCATGGTGAGACGATATGGTTCAAGGCATACGTTGTGAATGCTGGCAACATGAAGCCTACAGAGTTGAGTCGAGTGCTTTATGTTGAGCTTGTTAGTCCTATTGGCGATATTGTCAAGACACAGAAGCTATATGTGAAAGATGGCGAGGCAGAAGGCAGCATAAGGCTTGAGAAAATTTTCGATACAGGTTTTTATGAGGTGAGGGCTTACACCAGATACATGACCAACTGGGGTAATGCTGCCATCTTCTCACGTGTGTTCCCTGTCTTTAAGGAACCAAAGAAGGAAGGCGATTATTCCGAAAGGGTATTGAATACTTACAGCTATAAGAGTCGAATGTTAAACAATCGTGAGATTCCTCAGGAGTTGCTTGATGAGACAAAGAATAAGAAAGGTAGGAATGACAATATAGTCACGGCAAAGACTTTGCCAAAGGGTAAGATAAATGTGAGTTTCTATCCTGAGGGAGGAAACCTGATTGAGAATGTTCCTTGTCGTGTTGCTTTCAACGTGGTCGATTCGGAAGGAAGACATTTCGATACGGAGGGTATGATACTCAATTCACGAAAGGAGACTGTGGGTGCAACCGTTACCCTTGAAAAGGGACGTGGCTTCCTTGATGTCACAAGCGATGGTAAACCTATGTATCTGCGTCTTGTCATGGCTGATGGCAAGACACAGGATTTCTTGTTGCCAGAGGCAGAAAGGGAAGGCGTTGGACTTGTGATGAATACTCTTCGTGATGATTTTGTTACCGCTCAACTGAATGTGTCACGTTCTTTGAACGGCAGACTTCTCGGTTACGTTGTCATGAACAACGGAAGAATTACGTATGCAGATACGATTACATCTAAGGAAAGATTCAATATCAAGTTTGACCGCAAGAGTATCCCTGCTGGCGTGAACCAGTTTATTGTGTTCGACTCCGATGGAAGAGTACATTCTGACCGTCTTTTCTTCATCTGTCCTCCAGCAGATGCGGCAGACAGCATATTTGTGACGACAAAGCAGAAGGTTATCCAGCCTTGTGGCAAGGTTAAGCTTGACATACAGAGCCGTCCTGATGCATCTATCTCGCTCTCGGCTATGGATATTGCTACGCTCACCAATGGTAATGAGAGTAATGCGAGGTCGTGGATGCTTCTGTCAAGCGAGGTGAAGGGATTCATCGAACATCCCGACTACTATTTTGAGGCAGATGATCTTAGTCATCGTCGTGCAGCCGACCTTCTTATGATGGTACAGGGATGGCGTAGGCACAGATGGCAACTGATGGAAGGCGAGGAAGAGTTTCGCAAGGTTCAGTTTATCGAGGATAGTCTGTACATAAGTGGTAAGGTGCTCAGCCGTCGTGGCAAGTACATGAAGCCTAATGTCGATCTTGATGTCTATCTGTTCAGGTTAGATACACAAGAATGGTTGAAGGGAAGTACCAGAACCGATTCGCTTGGTAACTATGCCTTTGCTACTCCTAATATGGACGGAAATTGGAGTGCCAACTTCATTACAAAGGAGAATGGAAAGAAATCAAGAATGCGAGTTACGGTTGACCGCAACTTCTCTCCTATGAGGAAATATCTGTCGCCATACGAGACGGACGAGCAACCGATGCTGATTAGCAATTTCATGAAGGATACTCCTGATTCTCTTTTCAAGAGTTTTGACGACATACCTCTTGTCAAGCGTGATAAGGTGTTGCCTGACATAAAGGTGAACGCACGCCGTAGGATATTTGATGGTGCGCGTGCAGCATGGGAAAGCGAGGCGCAAGGTGAAAAAGACGCACGAATTTATTACGACATGGTTGCCGAAACTCAGAAGGTGACAGATGAAGGTAAAACCATACCAGGTCTATTTGACTGGTTGTTCGGTCACAATCCTAACTTCACAGGAATGGGTAAAAGATTCTTGCCAACAAAGGAGGAAAGCAACTTTCAAGAGGTCGTGAAGGATGAAGATGTGCCTGATGCCGAACTTGATGATGAGCAAGATAACGAAGCCGTGGAAGTGGATGACGATGAAAGCATATCAGAGGAAAAGCTTGCCATGATTGAGAAGAATGGACAGAAGAAAGGCAAATTCCTTGTAGGTAAGTCGGACGAACTGAGGGTGAAAACCGACAAGAAGAAAGAAAGCCAGTCCTTTGACTATGAAATGGGATAT
Source organism: Bacteroidaceae bacterium (assembly GCA_017540585.1). GTDB lineage: Bacteria > Bacteroidota > Bacteroidia > Bacteroidales > Bacteroidaceae > Minthosoma. The sequence continues at coordinate 27,078 of JAFYAT010000027.1, forward strand.
AATGGCAGACCTATTGTCTGGATGCTCGACAATAGTTTTTATGCAGTCACCAGCTCAAATCTGCAAAATATGAATATTCACACATTAAGATTGTCAGGAGTTAATGTCGTTCGGCCAAATATTTTTGACCCTTTTGCCCCTGTTAGGTCATTCCCGACATTTATAGATGAGGTGAGTGCTATCTACATATCTGAAAGCCCTTGGTATGGAATAGGCTCGTCTGTCAGGTCGACCCATCCTGTCACAATTTATGTCTATACACATGTTGCTCCTCCAGTCAAGATTAAGGGACATGTATTTACGACTTATCACGCTTTTGACAAGGTTGATACTTTCCATTCAGAGGATTACAGCATACTCCCACCAATGGAGGATTACCGACGAACAGTTTTCTGGGCACCTGATGTCAGAACAGACAAGGATGGAAAGGCAACGGTTGAGTTCTATAACAATTCTTCTGCACGACGACTCTACATTAGTGCCGAGGGAATGACAAAGGATGGACATATACTTGTGAACGAGTAAAAAGGAAGACCCTCTCCCCAGCCCTCCCCCTCTATGGGGAGGGGGCTCTGACAACATATAAACTATATGAATAATCGAATTATCTCTTTCTTTATCCTGTGCTTCGCCATATATGTGCATGGCGAGGCACAGAGTTTTGAACCTTTTATAGACAATATACGTAAATTTTGCAAGAATTCGCCACAGGAACGTGTCTTTCTCGAAACCGATTGTCCTGATGGATGTGCACTTGGCGACACCATACATTTCACGCTTCATGCCGTGAGGTTAGATTCCTTGTGCCCTACGACCATGAGTGGTGTGGCGTATGTTGACCTTGTCAGTCCATCAAATGTTATTATCTCTACCCACAAGCTGCGACTCGATTCGCTCGGACATGCTTCTGGCGTAGTGGTTGTCGATTCGCTCTATGATTCAGGATTCTATATTCTCAGGGCTTACACAAGATACCAGACGAACTGGCTTGATGGTAATATCTTCACCAAGGTCGTTCCTGTATATTATCCTGACCATTGGGTGAGCAGTAGGGAACGGAAGAAACACAAAGGTGAAGGCTTCATCAATCTTGACAAGTCAGCTTATAATGCTAAGAAAAAAAAGGATTTCCATACATATTTTTACATCGAGGGTTCTTCGTACGTGTCCTTACAGCCTTCACGCCTTGCCATCCATTCGGTAAATGGTGACGGAATGCCTGCCAGCGCATCATTCAAGCTATTTGATGAAGAAAAAAAAGAAGAGTCAGGTTGCAAACTTGACAGGTATGGAAATGGTATGCTTGATTTTGAGGTTACTAAGATTAAGTTTAAGCGTGTCAAGGCAAAAGGTAATATCGGAAAACATGTCTTTGAGCTTCCGTTGCTAAAGCCGACGGATGCTTCTGCTATCGTAGATGCTACGTCAAGTGATAGCGTTCATGTAAAGATGTTCTTCTTGCGTGAGAGTCTTGGCAAGAGCTTTTGTTCCATTATGCTCAATCGTGGCAACCTCGTCATTTGCGATTCCTTTGTAGTTGATACCGTTGTCAAGGATTTTAAGTATGACAAGTCTCGTCTTGGTCATGGTATTCACGAATTCGTGGTATTCTCACCTGATGGCTTACAGAAGGTAAGACGTCGTTTCTTTGTAGGTGATATTAACAGCGAGGAAGAACAATGGGTACTGCTCAATTCGGAGTTGAAGCGTAAGAACATGGTACCACGAGGTGCATACAAGAGCCTTACGCCAATGGAGATTGACCATATCCTCATGACGGATGGTGCTAATGTGTCTCCATGGGTACAAATGGCTTCGCAGCCAGGCCTTATCTTAAAACAGCCAGCCGAGAAGCAGCTTATGGTCTTTGGTCAGGTGTTGCCTAAGGCGCTTCACCCTACGAAGGAAGAATCACAGCTTGACGGAAGGACGTTCACACTCACGTTGAGCCAAGGTGACAAGATATACAAGAGTAAAATAGTGTGCGACAGGAATGGCTACTTCGGCAGCTACTTCCCCGACCTCAAAGGTGAGTGGATGCTCATGGGACATCATAGCAAAGATATGACCCGACATGAGGTCCTGATTTACGAGAACTTCTCTCCATATATAAGTTCAGTAAGCGCTTGCGAGATTCAACCTCAACTGTTTGGTAAGAAGGCATGGTACACCCCAGAGGTGAACCGAACGAACGGAGTGTTCTATGATTGCGATGAACTCACGAAACAGCGAGTGGCAAACGGACTTATCTCTTTGAGTTTCTACGGATGGCTCGGACAGCGGAACAAGAATCTGAGGAAGATGATTGGCTCTGTGTCACCTGTGATTGTCAATATCTTTCCTGATTCTGCATTCAACAAGCATATAGATTATAACTTCTTCGGGACATCATCCGATGACCCACGAACTGTGGCAGTTGATGGCCCTACGTACAGAGGACGTCCTATCGTATGGATTATTGACGGTCAGTATCGCATGGTCACAGGACTCAACAAGAAGATAACAGACTTCACCGTTCTCCGACCATGTCATCGTCACATGCCAAACTTTGTGGATGAGGTAAAGAATGTGTTCATTACCGAAGAGCCAACGGCATTCCATCCGTACGTCCGATGTTCTGTGCTCGAATCGAATATGCCTGTAACTATCTTCATCACTCTCCATAAGAACTATATCTGGAATGATGCAGGACTTGTTACCGCTCCATTTCAAGGTGTTGAGTGATGATACTTGGAGACATAATGAACTTATTGCTGATAAGCAAAGGAAACGGATTACAAATCGTCGTAAAGCATTTATGATTTACGTTTTTTTCATTATCTTTGCCGGGTAAACTAAATAAACTATGTTTTATGAAATCATATTTGATTAAATACTTTGCGGCATCATTCACGATGCTTTGTGCAGGAACTCAGGTTCTGGCACAGAGCAACTTGTTGCATTACAACCGTCCTGCCCAGTATTTTGAGGAGGCTCTTCCTATCGGTAACGGTAATCTCGGTGCTATGATATATGGTGGAGTGGATGAAGACAAGCTTTCGCTCAATGACATCACTCTGTGGACGGGTGAGCCTGACACCAAGGTGTATTCGCCTGAGGCATACAAGACCATACCTCTCATTCGTGAGGCTCTCGACAAGGGCGACTATCGCCGTGCTGACGAGCTACAGCGCAAGGTGCAGGGACACTACAGCGAGAGTTACCAGCCTCTGGGATGTCTCAGGATTGCTTCTTCACAAAAGGAAACAGCTAAGGACTATTTGCGTACGCTCGATATCTCTAATGCTCACGCCAAGGTAGTGTATAAGTCGGATAAGGGTTCTGTGACTCGTGATTACTTTGCCTCTGCTCCTGACTCCGTCATCGTTCTTCGCCTTAAGGCAGAGGGTGGGGCTGCAATCAATCGTGTGTTTTCATATAATTGTCAGTTGCCACACGTGATTGCTGTGCATGGTCACGAGATGTCAATTGATGGTTATGCAGCTTATCATAACCTTCCTGGCTATACAGACTTTGCAGAGAAACATCTTTACGACTCAAACCGAGGCATACATTTCCGCACTATCATTCGTGTCATAAACAAGGATGGCGAAGTGAATGCTGATGACAATACAGGTACGCTTTCTCTCACGAACTGTACCGAGGCTCTCGTCATCATATCAAACGTGACAAGCTTCAACGGCAACGACAAGGACCCAGTACGTGAGGGTAGGGACTACAAGAAGCTTGTGCGTGCCCGTATAGATGCTGCCAAGACAAAAACATACGACGAACTCGTAAAGCGTCATGAGGATGACTACAAGCCTCTGTTCTCACGTTTCAATATTGACTTCGGTACGACGGATGAGGCTATCGCCAAGATGCCTACGGACGAACAGCTGTTCAAGTTCACTACCGAGAATCAGAAGAATCCTGACCTCGAGGAGCTATATGTGCAGTACGGACGTTACCTTCTCATATCATCATCACGTACCGAGGGTGTTCCTGCCAACTTGCAAGGACTCTGGAACGAGAGTATCCTTCCACCTTGGTCATGCAACTACACTTCAAACATCAATCTTGAGGAAAACTACTGGCCAGCTCTTATCTGCAATCTTCCTGAGATGAATCGTGCCCTTGTGGGCTTCATCAAGAAGTTGCCTGTTACAGGCGAACAGACAGCCAAGGCTTACTATGGCGTACAGCAAGGCTGGTGTCTTGCACACAATACCGACATCTGGGGAATGACCTGCCCTGTGGGTGAACATGGTGGCGACCCTAACTGGGCTAACTGGAACATGGGTGGCGCATGGGTGAGCACTCACCTCTGGGAGCAGTATCTATTCACCCTTGACAAGGACTATCTCCGTGAGGTCTATCCTACACTCAAGGGTGCTGCCGACTTCTGTCTTGGTTGGATGATAGAGAAGGACGGACACCTTCTTACTTCTCCTGCTACATCGCCTGAGAATATCTACGTTACAGGTTCCGGCTATCATGGACGTTCACTCTATGGTGGATTTGCAGACATCGCCATGATTAAGGAATGTCTCCTCGACACACGTGATGCTGCCATCGTGCTTGGCGAGGACAAGCGATATATTGCCCAGCTCAATTCTGCTATCAACTCGCTTCTTCCTTATCGCATAGGTAAGAAGGGCAACCTTCAGGAGTGGTACAACGACTGGGAGGATGAAGACCCACGTCATCGTCATCAGTCACATCTCTTCGGACTTTTCCCAGGACATCATATCTCCGTCAAGGAAACACCAGAGCTTGCCAAGGCTTGCAAGCGCACGCTTGAGATAAAGGGCGACAAAACAACGGGTTGGAGTACAGGATGGAGAGTAAATCTTCAGGCACGTCTCCACGAGGGTGAGGCAGCGTATAAGATGTACCGCACACTTCTCTCGTTCGTTCATCCCGACAAGTACAAAGGTGCGGACAAGCGTAAGGGTGGTGGAACATATCCAAACCTCTTTGACTCTCACAACCCATTCCAGATTGACGGTAACTTTGGCGGCACAGCAGGTGTAACAGAGATGCTCGTTCAGTCAAGTGTTGATACCAAGGGTGTGACTACCATCGAGCTTCTTCCTGCACTTCCTGAGGCATGGAAGTCACAAGGCAGCATCAGCGGTGTCCTTGTGCGTGGTGGCTACGAAGTCTCTCTATCTTGGAAGAATGGCAAGGTAACTGACTATAAGGTCACTCCTCGCAATCGCAAGATGGGCAAGGTGAAGGTACTGAAACCATAGGACTTTCCCCCGCCCCCGTTCCTCCGTAGAGCAGGGCACTGCTCTTCCCTCATTTCGGGACAGAGAGACATTCAGTCTCTCTTCTGCGCCCTTATTCGCCTTTCAGGACGGGGAGTAGTTACAAAGGGGTAAGGAACGTTGTTCGTACCTTTCGTCTGGTGTGTCGTCTTTTATATACTTTTCAAGTAATATAACAATACTCCCAATGTCCGGATGGACGCCCCCTTTGGGGGATGGGGGGCTTAACTCTATTTAATCGTGAACAGTAAACTATTATGGGGCTTGATGTTGGTAGCCCTCGGCGGCGTGTTACTTCTTAACGCCCTTCACATAACCAACATAAATCTTTTGTTCAAGGGATGGTGGACACTATTCATCATCGTACCATGTGCCAACAAACTTCTCAATAGCCCCAAGGATTGGGTATGGCCATTCATCGGATTAACTGTAGGTGTACTGTTGTTGATTGATCAGCAAGGCTGGCTTCGTGGTTACTTCTCTGCCAACGTGTGCATCGCCATTGCTGTCCTCCTCGCAGGTATCGTCCTACTTATCAACTCCGGATTCCTTAAAGGTGGGGGTAAGAAGAGAAAGTAGTTTTTTTATTGACCTACATGATGGAAATAACAGGAACGTTTGAGAACGTGATTATCAAGGATGGGATAATTAAAATAAGACCAAAAGAAACAATTGCACCTTTGTTTTTATTAAGAGACAAGAAGAAGTGGCTTTTGCTTCTTGTTTTCTGTTTGATATTCCTTGGTGTGTCTCTGATTGCAGATGCTAAATTATTCCTTTGCTCAATGATTGGCGTTTTTTTGTGTGAATTTGTCAGTTTTCTTATTTATGGAAAAAATAAAATTGATATTCCTTTAGCCGATATCTATGATGTTTGCAGGAATGAACAGAAGGTATTAATAAAGTATCATGCAAATGGAAGTGACGTGATGCGAGAAATATCCATCACAGATGAGCATGTGGCAGAAGAATTGGTTAATGCTCTACAAAGTAAATAGTAATATAAAAGAAGAGACAGGTGAACGTTCACCTGTCTCTTCTTTTATGGTTTATACTAAAATGTCTTCTGCAACCATGTTAGGATATGCAACTTGTTCATTGGATATTAGGTTGATGCCGAGCGCATCTTCCAGTTTGGAGAGCCAGTAACACTTCGCTTGTACGACTTTGTGTTATTTTTGGGTATAGTGTTCGGAATTGTGTGAAAAGACAATGTTTTTATATCATTTCTTGTATAACAAGTATGTTTGGATTGATTCGTACAAGGTCACTTATGAACTCGGTCTCGTCCTTTGGACCTATAAGTATTGGAGTTCCGCTACGGTATTTGATGCGGAGCGTATTATCCCTGTACTTTGTTCTTAGGTATTCAATATGTGTGATGTCTTCTATTGGAATTGTGGTAGTAGTGATTAGTGATGATATTTTTAGTTCGATACCATTTATGATTTTGTATTTTCTTGCTCCATTCATCCACAACTGAAATATGATGGATAATACAACCAATAAGATAATACAACCATAAATGTAGATACTCAAAGAGTATCGAAATAATGTATAAGTGAATGGTATGACAGTCACCAAGCCAGTTAGTATGCACCACATGTTTTTTGTTCTTGCCTTAGGCTCACAGTATAGTCTTGTGACTTGCATGATTTGCTCGTCATCTATTATTTCACACTTGTTAAGATTCTCTTTTAGTATTTGCATCTTATTCTTGAGATCTTCAAGTTCCTGTATGTTGTCTTTGTTCTCCATAATCAGTCATTTTCTTTGTTTGACATCTTTCTTAGTTGCTCTTTTATTCTTAACAGACGCACGGAAACATTTTTAGTCGTTATGCCAAGTATCTGACCTATCTCGTCATAACTGAGACATTCCATCCATAGCAATACAATGGTGCGGTCAAACGGCAATAGACTGTGTATGCGTTCGTGTAGCATGGCAATCTGCTTGTTCTCCTCGCTTTCCATTGAGTCAAGAACGTCAGCTAATTCGAGGTGCAGGGTGCTTGCTTGTTTATTCTCCTTACGACAATATGAAATGCATACGTTTGAGCATACGCGCCAAATCCAAGTGCGGATATTGCTTTCTCCACGAAACGTGTCGAAGTAGCGCCACAGTTGTATGAGTGCCTCCTGCATCATGTCTTGTGTCTCGTCTTTGTTCGTTGCGTGCATGAAGCAAATTGAATAAATAGTCTGCTTATGCTGTTTGACAAGGCGAGTGAATTCTTTTTCTTTGGCAGTCATTTTATTTGTTGAAGTTTTTGATGTATTATTAGTCGCAAGTGATTTGCAGAAAACTACAAAAAATTACAGAAAAATAACTCTTATGATGAAAATATTGTAATTCAAGTTTCGTAAGTGTTCAACTTGTTAAGGTTATTAGGTTTAAGGTTGTCGGGGCGCTACGCTTTCAGGTTTGGATGTTCTCAGCAACAAGTATCAAACCTGATAACCTAAGACCTAATAACCTAACAACCTTTCAACTGGAGCTTGCGAAAGCTGAGATATTGTAATTAAAGAAGACATTGACCTAAAGATGTAATCTTAAATGTGTCGCAAAGTTAGTGTTTATTCTTGACAGAATGTGTATGTTATGGGAGAAACGTTTGCGATTATTTCATAAAATCTTCCTTTTCCTACAGATAAAACTTCCGTTTTACCGTGATCTTTGAAACGGATTGCTGTGACGAGCCCAGTACTATGGGCTACGTACTGCCAGTACGTAACGAACGTACTATGAGTACGTGCAGTGCGTACTGAGAGTACGTTCCCCACGTACTATGACAATACACATTAGTCCGAGCGAGTTGTGAATAGATTGTTTTTGTTATCTACGGATGCAGATTGTTACAGGAATGGTGTATCTATAATTTACTGGAACGCCATTAACGTATGCCGGTTTCCATTTAGGCATAGAACTGATGACCTTTACGGCCATTGCGTCAAATTCGGGATTGACATGTTTGAGTATGTTTATATTGCATGTGCCACCCTTTTTATTGATTACAAAGCTTATTAATAATCGTATGGACATATCTTGTATGATGCTGTCTTTTGGATATTTAAGGCTGTCTTGTAGATGTTTCATGAGTGCTTGTTCTCCACCAGGAAACTCTGGAGATATGTCTGCTTCCTCATATATAGTGTCATTTGTCGCAATGGTCGTTGTGTCGTTCTCTGCTATGTTCAAGGCATTTGCTTTGCCAATCGAAATTGTGGCAATGGTAAGTGTAACAAAAAGCTTGAATCTTTTTTTCATTCTAATTATTTTATCAGTTGTTTTTCTTTGTTTCTTTTAACTTGACGAAAGAACTATGTCCTGGTTCGTCCTTGTCAATAGTGATAATCACTTTGTCTCCTATGTTGAAGTCCTGCTTCTTTACTTTTTTGAGTGCTATCTCAGATGTATAAGGTCGGCAGTTGTATTCGTATGAATATTGGATGTACCTTCCATGAGTATAATTGATAATTTTATTTACCGTTGCAACTGTCTGTATAGGATTCTTTATTGTTTCATCTTCTTTGTTGCTTTTTAGACTTAGGGTGAAAGCAAAAGCAATGGCGCAGAGTAGGGGAATAAACGCGATGAAGTATGTTCCTTTGTCACGTCCTCCTATCTTGGCATTGCCAAATCCACCAGTGTTGAATGCGCCGTGTGTATTCATTGTGATGTTAGCATCTGTCTTTTCGCTTCCTTTTCGGTTGTTAATGAATATATTTTTCATTGTCGTTGGGTTAGTTAGTTGATATGTTATTTTATTTGTGAGAAGAATAAAGTCGTCCCTTATTCTGTTGCAAAGATATATATTATTCGTAATTATGCCAAATAAGGAATGAATTAATTTGTGGGTGGAGGCACAAAAAAAGGGCTGACATCCGTATGGATGTCAGCCTTAGTTTTTATTCTTTGTTCAAGAATGTGCTTGATTATTCAGCAACTTCCTCTGCTGGTGCAGCAGCTGGAGCTTCTACTGGTGCTTCAGCAACAGCTTCGCCACCTTCGCTTACTACTGCTACTGGGATAGTAACAGCAACCTCGCGGTGGAAACGTGCTACAGCCTCGTAGTTACCGAGGGCCTTTGCAGCCTTCATAGAAACGAGCTTAGGATCAACCTCGATGCCCTTCTCTGCGAGTGCAGCAACAACTTCCTTAGGACCAACTGAACCATAGATGTTCTTGCCTTCTGAAACCTTAGCTGTGATAGTGAGAGATACACCCTCGAACTTAGCATCCTGAGCCTCAGCGTCTGCCTTGAGCTTAGCAATCTTGTGAGCGCGCTGCTTGAGCTCCTCAGCAAGTGCCTTGAGTGCCTTCTCTGTAGCGAGAACAGCAAAGCCCTGTGGAAGAAGATAGTTGCGACCATAACCGTCCTTTACTGTGAGGACTTCGTCCTTATAGCCTAAGCCAATGACGTCTTTCTTAAGAATGATTTTCATATATCTTACCTCCTTTTAATTATTTCAACAAGTCTGTTACGAATGGAAGGAGTGCAAGGTGACGAGCACGCTTCACTGCCTGTGCTACACGACGCTGATACTTGAGTGAAGTACCTGTGATACGGCGTGGGAGAATCTTACCCTGCTCGTTGAGGAACTTCTTAAGGAACTCAGGATCCTTGTAGTCGATGTACTTGATGCCGCTCTTCTTGAAACGACAATACTTCTTCTTCTTAACGTCAACTGTTGGTGGAGTTAAGTATCTGATTTCTGATGCCTGTGCTACTGCCATAATTAAGCCTCCTTTTTGTTGTTACGACGCTTCTCTGCATAAGCAGCAGCGTACTTTTCGTTCTTAACTGTGAGGTAGCGGAGTACGCGCTCGTCGCGACGCATCTGCAACTCAAACTTAGCAATCACTGTTGGTTCTGCCTTGAACTCGATCATCTGGTAGAAACCAGAAGTCTTCTTGTCAATAGCGTAAGCCAACTTCTTAAGGCCCCAGCTCTCCTCATTGATAATCTCAGCACCTGCCTCGACGAGGAGATTCTTGAACTTTTCAGCCGCTTCCTTCATCTGAACATCAGACAAAACGGGAGTTAAAATGAAAACGGTTTCGTATTGATTCATTGTGTAAATGAATTAATAATGTTTGTTAATAATTTGTTTAATTCTGCTTTTTACAAAAAGCGGTGCAAAGATAGGCATTTTTTCCAAAATACCGAAATAACTAAGCGAAAAGTTATGTGTTACCTAAAAAAAATGCGGTTGTGTGTAATTTTCTTGAAGAATTATTTCTTCATGTGCGCAAAAATCACTTAATTTGCCTTGAAAAATTGAAACAACAAATAAAAACATATAGAATAATGAAGAATTTAGGACTTATCGCAATTATGGTGGGCGCAGTTATGATGATTGCAGGTATGCTTGGTGATCCACTTGGCATCGAACCACTTTCTGACCTTTGTGATTATAACGCATACACTCTTGGTGCACTCGTTCTTATCATCGTAGGTTTTGTCGCTCACATCATTCTTAACAAGAGAATCATCGACTAAGGATTGAACTGATTGAAAGAATAAAACGGCAATGCTCATTTTGAGTGTTGCCGTTTTTTTTTTTGAAAGAAAGAAAAAGCTATAGAAACTATAAGTTTTTATAGGTTCTATAAGTAGGTGTGCATAATTATTTTTACAATCCTTGCACCGCTTACTGCGCATCTTCAACGCCTAAAAACAATCGAGTAGGAGTCACTACACTCATTTATTTTATGCGCTGAACCTACATCATTAATCAATACAATCATTATAAAAATAATTTTGCACACCTACTTAGCTTTTTATTTTAATTGTCAATTATCAATTGTCGTTCTCTTCCTCTTCGTCTTCTATTGCTTCTCCTGGCTTTTTGCCTGTCACAAGCTTGTAGCCCTTACCGTGAACATTGAGAATCTCAACCGTTGGGTCTTTCTTGAGCAATTTGCGGAGCTTGGTGATATAGACGTCCATAGAGCGTGCGTTGAAGTAGTTATCGTCTGCCCATATAGTTTTGAGGGCAATGTCGCGCTGGAGAAGTCCGTTTGTCTTGTTGCTGAGGAGGATGAGAAGTTCTGCTTCCTTTGTAGTAAGCTTTGTTTCGTCATCTCCAAGTATGAGAAGCTGTTTCTGAAGGTCAAACTGGAAACTTCCGATGCTACGGATGTTTGAGTCTGCACTCTTTTTGCCTCGTACTCGACGGAGGATTGCTTCGATACGGTAAACAATTTCTTCCATTGAGAATGGCTTTGTGATGTAGTCGTCAGCACCAAGCTCGAATCCTTCCTTCACGTCGTCCTTTAGATTCTTTGCCGTGACGAACATGAATGGTGTCTCAGGGTTGACTTCCTGTATTCTCTTTGCAAGCGTGAAACCATCCATCTTTGGCATCATCACATCAAGAATGCAAAGGTCGTAGCTACCGCAGCAGAATGTGTTGAGACCTTCTTCGCCATCAACGCAAAGGTCAACATTATATTCTTTTGCCTCAAGGTATTCTCTAAGGAGCATACCGAGGTTCTCATCATCTTCGCAAAGGAGGATGTTGACTGTTGTCTTTTCTTCAAGGTTTGCTATCATAATCGTAATTGTTTAATTCATAATTCTTAATTCACAATTCATAATTTATAATTTTGAATTCTGAATTTTTAATTTTTAATTCTCTTGCGGCATCTTTATAATGAACTTTGTTCCTATTCCAAGTTCACTTTCTGCATATATTGAACCATTGTGGTCATTGATAATTTTCTTCACGTAGGCAAGTCCGAGACCGAAACCTTTTACGTCGTGAACGTTGCCTGTGTGTACTCGGTAGAACTTCTCGAATATCTTCTTGAGGTTCTCCTTTTTTATGCCGATTCCGTTGTCCTGAATGGAGATGAACAGATTGCCGTTCTCGTTCCATGTACACACCTTCAGTTCAAGTTGTGCGTCGCTCTTGTACTTGACGGCATTGTCCATAAGGTTGAAGATGACGTTTGTGAAGTGCATGTCGTCCACGCTTATTATCGGGTCTTCTGCCTTCAGATCTGTGATAATCTTGCCGCCATGCTTCTCTACTTTGAGTGCAAATGTGTGAACCACACCTGCTATGAGTTCGTTAATATCCACCTCTCTTGGACGGAGATTAGCCTTTTGATTTTCGTAGAGTGATAGCTGAAGCACCTTCTCCACCTGGAACCTGAGTCGCTTTGTCTCGTCCATTATGGTTGTGGTGAGACGTTTCATCATCTGAGGTGACTTCTTTACTGTGTCGTCTGCGAGCATCTGTGCGGCAAGTGAGATGGAACTGATAGGTGTCTTGAACTCGTGCGTCATGTTGTTGATGAAGTCGTTCTTCACTTCCGTCAGTTTCTTTTGTCTGAATACGATGATGAGCGTGGCTACGAAGGTTACGAGCAGGATGATGGTGAAAAGGAATGGAGGTAACATGAATCCGAGTACCTTGGATAGTGGTTTACTTTCCTCTGGAAAATGAACCTTCAATACTCCCATCTTCTGCACTGGGTCGTTCTTGAAGAGCGTCTCTGTATGACAGTATTGCTCTCCCTCTGGGTCGTAGTCCTGACATCTATATACTTCTCTTCCGCTACTTGTGAATACACGGAAATGGAAATCGAGGTCGATACCATTATTCATCAATTCCGTTCTCAACAACTCGTCAAGTTCGTTGAAATCTATGCGTTGTTGCAGAGGACGGTCGCTCGCCGTATATAATATAGTATATATAATGTCATCGAGCAGTTTGCGTTCGTAGGCATATCGTCTTGCCATAATCTCCTGAAGTGAACGTGCCCTGTCCGCATTTACGTCATTCTTCTTTGTGAAGTATTTGTCGGAGATGTTTGTACTTGTCGTTGATGTGAGTATCCTGGCAGAGTCAATGGCATGTGGTGTTGTCTTCCTATTTATATTGTTGAGTGAGTCAATATTTATAATAGGAGCACCTTGTCCTGTTTTGTTAATGTTGCCGAGACCTTCTTCAAGGTATCGTTTTGCCTCTGCTATCTCCAGTTCGTGAGCAACGGTGTAGAGGCTTCGGTTGACAGACTCTTCAAAATGAAGACGTCGTGTGTCGAGCAGTTCCTTCATGTATCTCATTTGCAGGAGCAGGAGACTTGCAAATGAGATGCCCATAAGGATTGATAATATGGCAATGGTTGACTTTTTCATCTATTTTATTTCTTGTTTGCTGCAAAGTAACATATTTGTTTTAACATATAAGGGTATTTTTTACATAAAAAGTAAAAAAGTCCGTGCAAAATACACGGACTTTAATAAATATAAACATTTTAATTATGTTTTTGGTAATTATTACTACATGAGTGATATTATTCATCGTCTTTATTCTGCTCTTCGAATTCCTTCATGAGCTTCTGCTGGATGTCTGTAGGAACAAGTTCGTAAGAAGCGAACTTCATGATGAAACTTGCACGTCCGCCTGTGATGGAAGAGAGTGTTGTTGAGTAGTTAGAGAGTGACTTGAGAGGAACCTTAGCAATAAGTTTCTCGTAGCCGTTCTCGCTCTCTGAACCGATAATCATACCACGACGACCCTGAAGGTCGCTCATTACGTCACCCATCTTGTCGCCAGGAACGAATATCTCTACGTCGTATATTGGTTCGAGCAGTTTAGGACCTGCCTCCTTGAATGCATCTGAGAATGCGTGGCGTGCAGCAAGCATGAATGAGAGCTCGTTTGAGTCAACTGGGTGCATCTTTCCGTCATATACGATTACACGTACGTCACGGGCGTAGCTACCAGATATTGGTCCTTGCTCCATACGACTGAGGATACCCTTGAGGATGGCTGGCATGAAACGCTTGTCGATGGCACCACCGACTACAGAGTCGATGAATACGACCTTGCCTCCCCATTCGAGGTCAACCTCTTCCTTGCCCTTAGGAGTAATCTTGAACTCCTGACCGCCGAACTTGTATGATGTTGGCTCTGGCATTCCTTCGTAATATGGCTCGACGATGAGATGTACCTCACCAAACTGACCGGCACCACCTGACTGCTTCTTGTGACGGTAGTCGGCACGTGCAGCCTTGGTGATTGTCTCGCGATAAGGAATCTTAGGCTCCTCAAACACTACGTTTATCTTCTCGTTGTTCTCAAGACGCCATTTAAGTGTACGGAGATGGAACTCACCCTGTCCCTTGATGATTGTCTGCTTGAGTTCCTTGCTCTGCTCAAGAATCCATGTTGGGTCTTCCTGTGCCATCTTCTGGATGGCAGCAATCATCTTCTCGGAATCTGCCTCGTTCTCTGCCTTGATTGAACGTATATACTTAGGATTAGGATACTTCACGAAGTTGAAACGGTGGTCGCAGTCTTTGCCCACGAGAGTGTTTCCTGTGCGCACGTCCTTCAGCTTTACTGTACAACCGATATCTCCGGCTACGAGCTCTTCTACCTTCTCACGGTTAGCACCTGCGCATACGAACAACTGAGCCATGCGTTCCTTGCTACCGCGGTCGCTGTTGGTGAGGTCATCACCCTCGTGTACCTTACCTGACATCACCTTGAAGTATTGTACACCGCCGATGTGTGGCTCGTTGGCGGTCTTGAAGAAGTAGAGGGAAGCAGGTGCGTTGGGGTCTGGCTTCACTTCTTCGCCGCGAGTGTTGTGTACTTGAGGCATTTC
>JAFYAT010000028.1 GCA_017540585.1 Bacteroidaceae bacterium
GCTCCATTGAGGGCACGGAGGAAGACCCACCCTATCCCTCCCTACAGGGAGGGGACTGAGTTACTCTGTTCATCAACTTATCAGCGATAGAGCATTCTTTCTCCTCGCCCTAAAAGGGAGAGGTTGGGTGAGGGTCTTTCTGTGCTCTCCGTGGCTCCGTGGGGGATTAAAAACGACAAGTTCGTTCTGTTTTAGCCTTTTATAGAAACATTTTCAACCGTACAGGTCGAAATATTGTCTATATAAACACAGAGTGCACAGAGAACTTAGAGTGTTTAATATAATACTCAACTTACGCAAGCTCCAGTTGAGCACTTGCGAAACTCTGTTTATCCTGATGCCACTGTAGGATTTAATTTGACAAAGGTACGCATTATTACTGAAATAGTTGGCAATATAATAATAAAAAGTGGCGAACACCCTTGTCAGATGTCCGCCACAAATGATTATTTATTTGTTATTGCTATTTGTATTAGCAATTACTTTACCAATACCTTCTTGACGCTACCGTCAGCCATCTTAACGATGTTGATGCCCTTAACAAGGTTGTTGACACGTGCACCAGAGATTGTGAAGATGCCTTCTGTAGCAACAGTTGTTGCAGGAGCATTTACAGTTTCTACAGCAGTTGGAGCAACTCTTGAGTAAGAAATCTGAATGTTATCGATACACATCCATGTTGATGAAGTAAGGTGACCCTTATAACCGAATGTTACGATACCATTACCATCGTAGTAGATATCTACTGAATAATTCTTAGCTGTTGTAGGAGCGTTTGAATCCTCGATAAACAAAGACTTCTCAGTTACTTCTGCATTGTCATTCTCAACTGCAATGTAGAGGTTACCATCAGCTGTTGAGTTGTAGCAGTCAGCAGAGAGTGTGTAGTAACCTGCAGGGAGGTTCTTGAATGTCTGGCTGAGGTTGAGGAATGCATCCTTGTGCCAGAGCTCACAATACTTCTCACCTGTCTTAGCAAATGCTGTATTTGTCTGAGACTGGAATGACATTTCACCAGTGTTAACCCATCCATTCATGTCTTCCTCGAAATCTGGGTTGGTTATGATGCTTGTGAAGTTAACAGGCTCTGTAGCCTCTTCGTAACCTTCTGGCAATTCACTTATTTCAATTGCCTCGTCAACTCTCTTACCATGACCGAACCACTGGATATCTTTTTCGATTCTTGCTGTGAGTTCCTCAAGAGCCTTTCTTGACATATTGTCAATATCGTTCTCATCAAAGTTAGCCACAACATTGAATTCTTTGATCATTTCAGCTGTAAGATAATCTGTCTCTACAACATCAAGTTTTTGCTTGGCAGCGAACAAATCCTTATATGCCTTTACATCCTTGTCAACTTCGCTCTGTGCTGTACCGATGTTAGCAAGTGCCTGCCAAAGTTCTTCCTTATCAAGGAATTTAACAGTATTTTCGTTGATTTCTGTGAGAGTACCAATCAATGCGATTGCTGGAGCACACTGTTCATCGATGAACTGCTTTGTAACCTTATTCATTGTACCTTCCTGATTCATCAATTCAACCAATGCATCAGTCTTCTGCTTCAATACAGTTGCTACAGCTACCTTATCCTTACCCATGTAGCGGAGCTTGAAGTTGTCCCAAAGTGTCCAACGGTCGAAGATAGAACCTTCTGTGTTACGGATACCGAGACGCATCTTACCGTCAGTTACGATACCATAAACCTTCATAGTGAAGTTCATGTTCTCATCATCCATGCTGAATGCAGTAGATGCAGAAGCCATACCGTTGAGAGTAAATGTTCCGTTTCCTGTGTCGTAGCAGTTATTGCTGAGGTTCTCGTCGAACTGAATTTCCATTACGTTACGAATTGGAGTAGAGAAGTCGTTGAAATAAACGTAAGACAGAACCTTTGCATCACCTGTCATCTCTGGGTCATTCTGGTATGCGTTGTAAGCGTCAGCATTTGATGCTGTACGATAGAATGCCTGAACTGATACCTCATAGAGACCATTTTCAAGACCAGCTACATCCTGATATACGTCGAAGTTGCTGTTCCATGCCTCAGCACAGTAGTTGTTTGCATTACCTCCGTGCCAGTTTGTCAAAGCACCGTAAGAGTTTGTCCAACCCTTACCATTAGCCTCTTCGAAATTAGGATTAATAATCATACTTGTAAGGTCAGCACCCTCGAAGATACTCTTCTGCATTGCATCCATTACAAGAGAATTTACATACTCTGTCTCTGCAATGATCTTCTCGTTAGAGAGTGTACCAACGTTATCTTCATTTACAATCTGAGCAAATGTTCCGTTAGGGAATTCAAATTCATCAGATTCGCTATCATCAATATAACTTACCAACTTCTGTACAGCCTCAATTTCTGAGTTTACTCCCTTCTTTTCAGCATCCTCATACCAGCTGTTTGCATTTTCTACTGCTGCAAGGTAAGTTGCGTAGTTATTAATACTTGCTCTGAGGTTGTCGAGTGCTGTCTTAGTGTTTGCATATTCTGTAAGAGCAGCCTTACCTTTAGCTTCATCGAATGCCTTCTTTGAGTTATTATACTCATCGAAGTTAACCTGACTGTAAACAGTGTTATCTGGAATAGTATATTCAAGACCTGAACCAAGACCTTCCTTGAGAGCATCGTATGATTCGTCTGAGTCACCGATGTAGTAGAGCTGGAAGTCATCGAAGATTGACCAGTCATCACCACTTGCTACAGAGTTAGATACACCGATAGTAAGTTCACCGTTCTCTACTGGAACATATACTACGTTCTCATAACGTGGGTTGATTGTACCATCCTCTTCATGGAAGTACTTGTCAGCAGCTGCCATTGTGTTTGGTAAGTACATCTCAACACCATGCTCGTTAGTGAATGTATTCTCATTATCTGCACCAAATGCTTCTTCTACACCACCCTCAACAATATGCTTAACGTATGTAGTAGCCTTGATGTCGCCTGACTGAGCATAGAGTTCTGTATTAGTTACATTGCCATTAGAGAAATCTTCGAAGTCAGCCTGTGGGTTATGAATACGTGTATATCCGTTTACCTTTACAATATATACACCATTCTTGAGACCTGAGATTGTCTGGTGAACATCGAATGTCTTACCATAGATCTCTGCGCTTGTCCACTTAACACCACCAGCACCAAATCCTGCTGACCAACCTGTGAAGTCTTCCTGAACATCGAATGATGGGTTAACTATCAAGCTTGTAAAGTTTGCAGGCTTATCAACAGATGCGTCACCTGACTTGAATGCAATGATTACTTCTGCGATAGAAGCCTTTGCAGACTCAAGGTTTTCGAGTGTGCTCTTTGTATTGTTATATACTGCAATCTGAGCGTTGAGGTTGAGACCTTCGTTCTCAGCGATAGCCTTCTCGATAGCTTCACGGAGTGCCTGAGCAGCATAATACTTCTTGTTCTGCTCCTTACCCTCAGCCATGAACTCAGCATAATCATCTTCTGATACGAAAGCCCAGTCTGTGTACCATTCTACTTCAGTATTAGAGATACGTACCATGCCCTCTGCATCGTCAGAAGCAACACCGATAGGATTACAAGCGTAATCTGCTGGATAGTTTTCTCCAAGTGCATTCTGAATCATTAGTTCGTTTGGAGTAATAGTAAATGTGCTGCCATTTACGTCAACATCGAAGTAGCGATAACCATTTTCGTTGTTATCTGTCCAAACCCATCCATCAGCGAATGAACATCTTTCCTCATTGAACTTAGTTACAAAGTTAACAAGAAGGTAAGTGTTTTCCTTGCCGTCATCCCAATTTTCTACAACTTTTGCATTTGGATTTGTTTTAGTGAAATGTACCAAAGCACCGATTGTGTCATTTACTGATGCAGCTGTTCCCCAGTAAGGAGTAACAGCAGCTCCCTGATGATTGATGTAGAAGCCTCTTGCTCCGACATTCCACATGTAGTACTTTGATTCAGCAGCAAATGCAGAGAATTCTGGTGTGCCAGAATACTTTTCCCACTTTGCTGTGAAGTCCTGAGCAGATGCACTAAGGCTCATTACTACAGAACTGATGAGAAGTAATACTTTCTTCATAATTGTGGTAATTAAACGTGATTAGTTAATAGTTTTTATTATTTGGTTTTATATTGTTAGTAATATTAGTATAAATAATACGACCCATACATCTGTCCCGGTTTGTACCCCGATTCAGAGCATAGTCGTTATATCTAAATAATTTGTTCTTTTAAGATTTTATTGTTAGAATTGAATTGTTAGTGGAACTTCTTTTAAAGTATAGTTCTGATTATTCAGTTTGCAAATTACAAGAAAAAAAATGAGTTAACAAAATATTTTTGATTTTTTGTGTCGTTTTGACAATCTTTTTAAACTTTTATGCTGATACAATATAATTTTTGTGTATTATCGATGTGTATTATTGCTACTTGACTTTCTCTTTTGAATCTTGAACTTAGTAAGTTATGAGTTTAAAGAAGTTAAATCGAATGTCTTTCGGCTAATTGTCATGTCTTTTTCTACCTGTACGATTAAAGACAACTGTTTATTTTTTTTAACTCCCACTGAGAGAAGACCCTCTCCGCCCTTCGGGCACCTCCCCCTCTATGGGGAGGATTAGTTAGATTGTTCGCTAAATATATCGTTCAATGTAGTTTCTCTCATACAATATGGAGTGATTGGTGGAACTTCTCTGTGTCCTCTTCGGAGCGCCAGCGACCTCTGAAAACTCAGTTAAAAACAATAGAATAAGTATAAAACTCGGTGTGCTCCGTGGCTCCGTGGGAGATTAAAATATAAAATTCAATCGTACTGGTCGTTTTTTTTGCTGTAAAAACAACCGAAAGAAGGGGACAAACTGTCATAATTTTACCTCTATTTGATACGAACGAATCACGAAGGGATCACGAAGGAATAACGAAGGATTATGAAACAAAAAAATGAGCCTTGAACTGTTGGGGTTCAAGACTCATTATTATAGGATTTTTGTTTACTTTACTCTGTAAGTTACTTCCTTAGTGCGGAACTTCTTGACAGTCTTCTGATCCTTGTCAGTATAGATACCGTGACCAGTGATTACAGAGAGACGGTTCTTGTCGTTCTCAGCGTATGGCTGCTCTGTGTCACCCTTCCACTCAACCTTCTTGATAATCTTAGGGTCAACACCTGCTGCAATGAGTGCCTTCTTTGTCTTCTCAGCACGAGTCTTACTGTAACCCATGTTCTTCTCAGGTGTACCTGTACCCTTGTCTGCGTATGAAGTGATAGTGATTTCTGCATTCTTTACGCCCTTGAGGAACTTGGCAACGTCGTTAATCTGTGCGTTGCTTGTCTCTACACCACTCTCACGGAGTCCGAAGAAGATTTCCTTCTTGATGGCACGGTCTCTTGTGTTCTCCTCGTAGTAGATGCTGTCGTACCAGATTGTGTCGATACGTGTAGCGTACTCAGGCTCTGGCTCTGGTTCAGGAACTGGCTCTACAACTGGTACTGGTTTTGGAGCTGGCTTTGATGCCTTCTTGAAACCGAACTTGTATGTGGCAGTAAGCATTGCTGTCATCATCCAGTCGTCAGAGTTGTTATACTTTGAGTTGAAACGGTCGTCGAGTGAGTTCATATCTACCTCAAGACCTATGCTGAAGTGCTTGCTTACGTTGTAATCTGCAAGAAGTCCTGCACGGAGGTTGTGGCTGATGAGGCTGTGACGTGGGCTCTGCTTGTCACCCCATGCGTTTGAAACGTCATAATTGGCAGCCTTAGATATAGCATTGAGTGATTCAAACTCGCTGTTGTTCCATGTGTATGAGAGACCAACACCACCTACAAGGTAGAGATTGAACCTTGAGAAGTTCTTGTCCTGAAAGAGGTTCATGACGTTAATCATGATGTCTGCATCAGTAGTGATGTAGTTGTGACCATACTTGTAGATTATGTTCTTATAGTCAAATGCTCCTCTGCTGCGGTATCCGTTGAAGTGGAGACGAGCACCTACTGATGGAGAGAACATTCTACCAACGCCAAGTCCGAATGTTGGCAATACTGTTTCAGTCATTTTTACATCTGTAAATACAGTACCAACACCACCTTGTACTTGAATGAAAGTGTATGGCTGTGGTTTGTAGCCAAGTTCTTGTTCCTGTACTTCAGCTTTTGATTGTGCCATGGCATTTGCGCTGCACAATGCAACTATCGATGCTGCGATAGTAGTTTTAAGATTAAGCATAATTGTTAAAAAAATTAAGGTTCGTTAATATTTTGGCTTCAAAATTAGTTAATATTAAGTAATTGAACAAACCAAAACCCGAAAATTTTGTATATTTGCGCAAATTTAGTGTATATAGGCATGATGTATGCTTATATTCAATGGTAGTTTTTTAAACAAATATGAGCGAAGAAATAAATAATATTCAAGAACCTAAACAACCGGAGTACAAGGATGACAACATCATTACCCTTACTGGTGTGCAGCACATTCGTCTCCGTCCAGGTATGTACATCGGACGACTTGGCGATGGTAGTCATGCCGAGGATGGTATCTATGTACTCCTGAAGGAAATTATTGATAACTCCATTGACGAGTTCAAGATGAAAGCCGGCAAGCGCATCGAGGTTGACATCAAGGATGACCTCGAAGTGACTGTCAGGGACTATGGTCGTGGTATTCCACAGGGTAAGATGGTAGAGGCTGTTTCTATCCTCAACACTGGTGGTAAGTATGACTCAAAGGCTTTCCAGAAGTCAATAGGACTGAACGGAGTAGGTACAAAGGCTGTTAATGCCTTGTCATCACTCTTTGAGGTAAGGAGTTATCGTGATGGTAAGGTTCGTACTGCCATATTCGAGAAGGGTGAACTTGTGTCTGACAAGACTGAGAAGACAGACGAGGAGAATGGTACTTACATTCACTTCATTCCAGACAATACATTGTTCCTCAACTATAAGTTCCAAGGTGAGTTTGTGGAGACTATGCTCCGCAACTACACGTACCTCAACACGGGTCTTGAGATTTACTACAACCAGCGACGTATTACTTCGCGCAATGGTCTCAAGGATTTGCTTGTTGATACGATGGACACTCAGCCTCTCTATGATATCATTCACCTCAAGGGTGATGATATTGAGATTGCTTTCACACATACCAATCAGCAGTATGGTGAGGAGTATCACTCATTTGTCAATGGTCAGCACACCATACAGGGAGGTACTCACCAGAGTGCGTTCAAGGAGCATATTGCTCGTACAATCAAGGATTTCTTCAACAAGAACTATGACCTTGGTGATGTGCGTAGCGGTATCGTAGCTGCCATAGCCATCAATGTGCAAGAGCCACAGTTTGAGTCACAGACAAAGATTAAGCTCGGTTCCCTAACTATGGAACCAGGTGGCGGAATAAGCGTCAATAAGTTCGTGGGCGACTTCATCAAGGAGGAGGTGGATAATTATCTTCACAAGAACCTTGACGTAGCTGAGATTATCCAGCAGAAGATACAGGACAACGAGCGTGACCGTAAGGCTATAGCTGGTGTAACCAAGCTTGCAAGGGAGAGGGCAAAGAAGGCTAATCTCCATAACCGTAAGCTTCGCGACTGTCGTGTGCATCTCAACGATGCTAAGGGTGACCTGAAGGAAGACAGTTGTATCTTCATCACCGAGGGTGACTCTGCGAGTGGTAGTATCACAAAGAGCCGTGATGTTAACACTCAGGCAGTATTCTCACTCAAGGGTAAGCCTCTCAACTGCTTTGGATTGACAAAGAAGGTGGTGTATGAGAATGAGGAGTTCAACCTCCTTCAGGCAGCCCTCAATATTGAGGACGGCATAGAGGGTCTTCGTTACAATAAGGTCATTGTGGCTACAGATGCCGATGTGGATGGTATGCACATTCGTCTGTTGATGATTACGTTCTTCCTGCAGTTCTTCCCAGAGCTTATCCGTAAGGGACACGTACACATTCTCCAGACTCCTCTCTTCCGTGTGCGTCAGAGACGTAAGCGTGTGAAGAAGGAGTATCTTGATGAACTCACTAAGGGAAAGAAAGATACTGGTGACTTCGTTACCGTATATTGCTATACAGACGAGGAGCGCAAGAACGCCATCAAGATGCTTTCTCCGGACCCAGAAATAACACGATTCAAAGGTCTTGGTGAGATTTCGCCTGACGAGTTCAAGAACTTCATTGGTCCTGACATGCGCCTTGAAGAGGTTACTCTCCGCAAGACTGACCAGGTGAAGGAACTCCTCGAATACTATATGGGAAAGAATACTATGGAACGTCAGAACTTTATCATCAATAATCTTGTGATAGAGGAAGATGTGCCAGAGGAAGATACTGAATTAGCAGAAGAAGAATGATAGCACTATTTGCCGGGTCCTTTGATCCATTCACCCGTGGACATCAGTCCATTGTTGACCGTGTTCTCAAGAACGTGGCTGACGAGATTATCATTGCTATTGGCATCAACTATGTCAAGAAGAATATGTTTCCCGTGGAGGAAAGGATTCGTTTCATTGAGAAACTGTATGCCGATAATCCGAGAGTTAGGGTAGTGAGCTATACTGGACTCACGGTAGATTGTGCCAAGTCGGTAGGCGCAGATTTTCTTGTGAGGGGTGTGCGCTCTGTTTCCGACTTCGAGTTTGAGCGTAACATAGCCGATGTTAATAAGCGACTTAGCGGCATAGAAACCGTTCTTCTGTTTACGGAACCTGAATTATCTTGCGTAAGCTCAAGTATCGTTCGCGAACTCATGAGCTATGGCAAGGATGTTTCTGAATTTTTACCAAAGTAACTTTTTGTTCTTTGGAAATTATGTAGTAAAGGAGTTGTGAAGTAATGACGATGATAGATGTCTTATCTTCTTCAACTTCTAAACTTCAACCAAATACACTATAATGAAGAAGATACTTTTACCTGTACTTTCCGTTTTAATGTCTGTAGGGGCGTTTTCCCAAAGGCAAGGAGAAATCATCGATGAGATTCAGCTACGTAAGATGATGATGACTTACTATAGCATCAATCAGTTGTATGTGGATGATATTGACCCTAAACGACTCATAGAGGATGGCATAAACGGTATGCTCAAGGAACTTGACCCTCATTCCATCTATACCCCTGCCAAGGAGGTTCAGGCTCTCAATGAACCACTTGACGGTGGATTTGACGGAATCGGAGTTCAGTATAATATGTCGGAGGACACTCTTGTTGTTATCCAGCCAGTAAGTGGTGGTCCGAGTGACAAGGTTGGCATCATTTGTGGTGACAAGATTGTGGCAGTTAATGATACTGCCATTGCGGGAGTTAAGATGTCACGTGAAGAGATTATGAAGCGTCTTCGTGGACCTAAGGGTACAAAGGTTAAGCTTGGCGTTATTCGTCGTGGCATAAAGGACCAGCTTGTGTTCAACGTGACTCGTGACAAGATTCCTCTCTATACTATTGATGCGTACTACATGATTGACAGTACTACTGGCTATGTACGCATCAGCAGTTTTGGACAGACAACACATGATGAGTTTGTGAAGATTTGTACACGTCTCAGAGCCAAAGGTATGAAGGATATTGTCATTGACCTTCAGGGTAATGGCGGTGGCTACCTTCAGGCAGCCGTAATGATGGCTGACGAGTTCCTTTCAAACAATGAGATGATTGTATATACAGAAGGACGTTCACAGGGACGTCGTAACTTCCGTGCCAGCTCAGGCAAGATGGATATTGGAAAGGTTGTCGTACTTGTAGATGGATATACTGCTTCTGCATCCGAAATCCTTTCTGGTGCATTGCAGGATAATGATAGGGGAGTGATAGTAGGTCGTAGAACTTTCGCAAAAGGGCTTGTACAGCGTCCTATCAACCTTCCTGATGGTAGTCTCATCCGTCTTACTGTAGCGCATTATTACAGCCCTGTAGGACGTTGTTTCCAGAAGCCATACGTAAAGGGTGACCGTAAGTCATACGATAATGATATGCTTGACCGTCTTAATAGCGGTGAATTGACCAATCCTGACAGCATTCATTTCCCTGATTCGCTAAAGTTTAAGACTGTTGGAGGACGTACTGTATATGGTGGTGGTGGTATTATGCCTGATGTGTATGTACCACTTGACACAACAAGATACACACGTTTCCATCGTGAACTTACGGCTAAAGGTTGTGTTGTTCAGGCAACGCTTAAGTTCCTTGACTCCCATCGTAAAAAGTTTGAAAAAGAATATCGTATTGACGAGTATCGTAAGGCAAAGAAGAGAGAAAATAAAGGTAAGGAAGTTGAATATGACATGACTCACTTTGATCGTTTCAAAGACTCATACGAGATACCACAGGAACTTATTGACATTGTTCTTGAAAAGGCTAAGGAAGCTAAGGTTGTCTATAATGACTCGGTTCTTGCAGCTTCACTTCCTACTATCAAGCTACAACTTAAGGCTCTTCTTGCACGTGACCTCTGGGACATGAGCGAGTACTTCCAGATTATCAATCCTTTGAATGAGATTTATCTCAAGGGTCTTGAGGCAATAAAAGATGAAAAATATAATAGTATTCTGAGTTCTTCTAATAATTAGTAAATGATTTGCTTATGATTACTTACAATGTTGATGGCGTTAAGATGCCAAATATCAAGAAACGAGATACAAGTGCCTGGATTAAGGCAGTGGCTGCAAGTTATGGTAAGAAGGTTGGTGACATTGCCTATATCTTCTGCAATGATGATAAGATTCTTGAGGTAAATCGTCAGTATCTTCAGCATGATTATTACACAGATATTATCACTTTTGACTACTGTGATGACCTTGCTGAGATGGGTATTAAGGACACTATATCTGGTGACTTGTTCATTAGTCTTGATACTGTTCGCTCCAATGCAGAACAACAGAAGACAACGTATGATGAGGAGCTTCATCGTGTGATTATTCACGGCATACTCCATCTTGTAGGCATCAACGATAAGGGTCCAGGTGAACGTGAGATTATGGAAGCTGCTGAAAATAAAGCGTTGGAATTAATTCATAATTCATAATTCATAATTCACAATTCATATTTGATAGTTTTTCAATAATTTCAATATGGGAGTTAGGGCGTTTTTGCCTTAACTCCTTTTTTCATTATAATATTGCAAAAAATAACCCATATCTCCCGTTCGGCAGATGTACATCTAATTGTCGGGAGATATGGGTATAAATGTTGTCAGATATATATCTTTTCATCATAAGATGTGGGTCTTATGATTGCAGAATATAGTATCCTAATTGTAAATTCTGAATTCGAAAGAACTCAGTGAAGCTAATTATGCATTCTGGATTTTGAATTATTAATTGTTAATTGTTAATGTGCCTCCAGCCAGTTCTTTCCCCAGCCGCTTTCGGCAAGGAGCGGAACTGATAGGGTAGTGGCACCTTCCATTTCCTGTTTGACGATAGCTTCAAGTCTTTCCTTTTCTTCTGGTACAACTGTGAAGTTCAATTCGTCATGCACCTGAAGAATCATTCTTGACTTGAGATGTTCCTCCCTTATACGACGGTCAATGTTTATCATCGCAATTTTGATGATATCGGCTGCCGTGCCTTGGATAGGGGAGTTGATAGCATTACGTTCTGCATATCCTCGTACTACCGCATTTCGTGAGTTAATGTCTGGCAACTGGCATCGTCTTCCAAAGAGAGTCTCAGTATAGCCCTTTTCTCTCGCTTTCTCTATTGATTTATCCATGTATTCCTTCACACCTGGATATGTTGCGAAATATTCGTCTATAAGGCCCTTTGCTTCGGTTCTACTTACATTCATACGTTCAGCAAGTCCAAAGGCGCTGATGCCGTAAATAATGCCGAAATTTGCGGTCTTTGCCATGCGCCTCATATCTGACGTTACCTCATCCATTGGTTTCTTGAAGATTTTTGCTGCTGTGGCACGGTGGATATCGTGTCCGCTATTGAAGTCTTCAACCATGTTTTTGTCACCACATAGATGTGCCATAAGACGTAGTTCTATCTGGCTGTAGTCTGCTGAAAAGAACTCACATCCTGGTTCTGGAATGAAAGCTTTTCTTACTTCTTTTCCATTCTCGTCCCTGATAGGGATGTTCTGTAAGTTAGGATTGCTTGAACTAAGTCGTCCTGTTGTTGTCACCGCCTGATTGTATGACGTATGTATCTTGCCTGTCCTTGGATTTATAAGTTCTGGAAGTGCGTCAATATATGTACTCAGAAGCTTTTTGTAGCCTCTGTAGTCAAGTATTTGCTGTACTACTGGATGCTTGCCAACGAGTGTGTTCAGCACTTCTTCTGATGTAACGTATTGACCTGTCTTTGTTTTCTTTGCTTTATCAGATAGTTTGAGTTTGTCGAATAACAGTTCACCAATCTGTTTTGGTGATGATATGTTTATCTCCTCTCCTGCTGTCTCACGGATGCTCTTCTCAATCTCGTTCATCTTCTCCGTGAAGAGACGTGATGTTTCCTTGAGTGAATTAGTGTCAATACGTGCACCTTCTATTTCCATGCGTGCAAGTACAGGAACGAGTGGCATTTCTATTTCCTTAAACAATTTTGTGAAACCCTTTTCGTCAATTTCCTTAGCGAGGATGTTCTTAAGCTTGAGTGTTACGTCAGCATCTTCGCTTGCGTACTCATACACTTCTTCTGGTTTGAGCTGTCGCATTGATTTCTGATTCTTGCCACTTCCGATTAGTTCATCAATGTGGATTGTTTTGTACTGAAGATAAATCTCAGCGAGGTAATCCATATTATGATGCAGTTCTGGTGAAATGATGTAGTGAGCAATCATGGTGTCGAAAAATTCTCCTTGGAGTTCGATACCATAATTTGAAAGGACAATCATGTCGTACTTGATGTTTTGTCCTATCTTTAATATTTTCGGATTTTCGTAAACTGCTTTGAACTTCTCAAGTATTTTTTGTGTCTCTTCTTTGTTTTCAGGACATGGAATGTAAAATGCTTCATTTTCTTCTACAGAAAAGCTTAATCCGACCAATTCTGCCTGTGTTGCCTCCTTACTTGTTGTTTCTGTATCTAATGAAACAAATCCTGCTGTTAAGATTTTTGCAATTATTTTATCATATCCTTCTACATTATCAACAAGATAATACTTGTGTTCTATATCTTTTAAGCCTTTGAGATTTGTTGAAATTTGAATTTCTTTATCGTTGTCTTGCTCTGTCGCAAAGAAATCACCTCCAAAAAGGTCATTTGTCTGTACTTTTTTAGAAGTTGATTTTTTTGATGTCTTTTCAGATGTTTTTACTCCTAAAAGTTTGTTGAGTAGTGCTCGGAACTCAAGTTCCTCGTAAATCGTCTTAAGCTCATTTTCATTGACAGGTTCACGTTTGAGATTTTCAAGGTCGAGTTCAATTGGAACATCCGTTTTTATTTCAGCGAGGAATCTTGAAATTTTGATGTCCTCGATATGTTCCTTGACTTTTGTCTTGAGTGCACCTTTTATTTCATTGTATCTTTCGAGAAGGTTCTCGGTACTGCCAAACTGTTTGATGAGTTTGACGGCGGTCTTTTCACCTACACCTGGACAACCAGGGTAGTTATCGGCTGTATCGCCCATAAGTCCGAGTAGGTCGATGACCTGACTTGTATTTTCAAGGTCATACTTGGCAAGTACCTCTTCAACGCCAAGGATGTCGAAGCCGCCATCGTGTCTTGGCTTGTACATCTTGACATTCTTTCGTACAAGTTGGGCATAGTCCTTGTCGGGTGTCATCATATAGGTTTCAAGGTCATCTATTTCTGATGCCTTTGTTGCTAATGTTCCGATGACATCGTCTGCCTCATATCCTTGTACTTCAAGGATAGGTATGTTATATGCGTTGAGAATCTTCTTGATGTAGGGTAGGGCAAACCTTATTCCCTCTGGTGTTTCCTCACGTTGAGCCTTATACGGTGCAAAGAATTCATGACGGAATGTTGGACCATGTGGGTCGAACGCTACTCCGATATAGTCAATGCTTTCTTTTGTAAGCAGTTCTTCGAGTGTATTCACAAAGCCGAGAACAGCACTGGTATTCTGTCCTTTGCTGTTGATTCTCGGGTTCTTTATGAAACCGTAGTATGCTCTGTATATTAATGCGTATGCATCAAGTAAAAATAGTTTTTTCATTTTAATTCTTAAATTTTGTTCAAACTTACGGAAAATATTTGAAATCAATGTATATTTCGTAAAGAAATAGTTACCTTTGCAATGGAAATTTAAGATTATGGATATATTACAGCAAATAAAGAAACCGATAGAGAATGAGTTGAGTCAATACAGGAATGTTTTTGATTCATATCTTGTACACGACAATCCTCTTCTCAATAGTGCACTTTCTGCTGTTTCTTCCCGCAAGGGCAAGATGATGCGTCCTATTCTTACTATTCTTACGGCTAAACTCCTTGGTGAAGTTAATGATAATACGATTTATACGGCTGCAACCTTTGAGTTTTTCCACACAGCGAGTCTTCTGCATGATGATATTGTAGATGAATCTGACGAAAGAAGGGGACAACCATCTATCAATAATTCGTATGGTAATAAGGTTGCTGTACTTGTGGGTGATTATATTCTTTCAAATGCCCTTATAAACGCCTCAAAGACGGGTAATACACACCTTGTGGAGGTTGTATCCAAGGCTGCTCAGGAACTCTCTTCTGGCGAGATTCTTCAGCTTAGCAACGTACAGAACGAATCTTTCTCTACAGATGTCTATTTTGACATTATATATGGCAAGACTGCTGCTCTTTTCTCCGCATGTACAGAGGGTGGTGCAATGTCTGTAAATGCAAGTAAGGATAATGTTGATAATCTTCGTGAGATTGGTCGTTTGATAGGTATGTGTTTCCAGATTCGTGACGATATTTTCGACTATTATTCAGATGCTTCAATTGGCAAACCTACTGGTAATGATATGAAGGAAGGCAAGATTACTCTTCCTGTCATTTACGCATTGAATAAAACAAATGATGAAGCGTTCAAGAAGATAGCTCTTCGTGTAAAGAGTGGGGAAGTGACACAGGATGAAATAGATGCTCTTGTGAATTTCACGAAGGAAAATGGCGGTATAGATTACGCTGTTAAGGTTATGAATGATTTTGCGGATAAGGCTAAGGATATCCTTTCTTCTTATCCAGATTCAGATATAAAATCTTCTCTCGTCCATTACATTGATTTTGTAATTGGAAGGACATTCTAAAAACATCGTATCAATTAGAATGTAATTGGCTGGCTCTCGTGAGAGAACCAGCCAATATTTTTATTAGATAATTACAATA